>NZ_JBIQHY010000239.1:0-1544 GCF_044508335.1 Actinomadura sp. | reverse complement strand
GCCCGGCGCCACCGGCCGCGGCGCGCGCGGCCCGGCCGCCAGCGCGACGAGCGCGGCCGCGGCGAGCGGCGCGTAGATCCACGGGGGCGCGCCGTCGCGGCCGTCCCGCACGATCAGCGGCATGATCGCCAGGATGAGGACGGGCGCGGCGAGCAGGACGAGCATCATCGCGCGCAGCCGCCCCAGTTCCGTCCCCGTGCGCAGCGAGGCGAAGTAGCCGGGGTCGTCGCCCGGTCCCGCGCCGAACACCGGCGCCATGTCCGGGCCGTCGCCCTCCGGCGACCTCGGGGAGTACATCGAGAACGGGGGTGGCGCCATGGCTGCGCACTTTAGCCGGGCGGCGGGGCCCGGCAATAGATCTCACCAGGATCTTTGCGGGAGGGGAGAAACCGGCGCGGCCGATTGCTCACTTTCCGCGCGCGTCGCGGGGGCCGCTACATTGACCGCCTATGAAGGAGCGTCACCTCGGGCGGAGCGGGCTGCTCGTGTCCCGGCTGGGCCTCGGCACCATGACCTGGGGGCAGGACACCGGCCCGGACGAGGCGGCGGCGCAGCTCGCCGCGTTCGTGGACGCCGGGGGCACGCTGGTGGACACCGCCGACGTCTACAACGACGGCGCCGCCGAGCAGATCCTCGGCCACCTGCTGCGCGAGACCGTCGACCGGGACGGCCTGGTGATCGCGACGAAGGCGGCGATCCGGCCGAACGGCCGCTACGACGGGTCCCGCCGGCACCTGCTGCGCGCCCTGGACGCCTCCCTGGACCGGATGGACCTGGACCACGTCGACCTGTGGCAGCTGCACGTCTACGACCCGGCGACGCCGCTGGAGGAGACGCTGTCGGCGCTGGACGAGGCGGTCGCGTCCGGCCGCACCCGCTACGTCGGCGTGTCGAACTTCGCGGGCTGGCAGGTCGCCAAGGCGGCGGCATGGCAGCGCGCCTGGCCGGGCCGCGCCCCCGTGGTGTCGGCGCAGCTGGAGTACTCGCTGCTGCGCCGCGACATCGAGCGGGAGGTCGTGCCGGCGGTGCTGGACGCCGGGGCGGGGCTGCTGCCGTGGTCGCCGCTCGGCCGGGGCGTCCTCACCGGCAAGTACCGCACCGGCATCCCCGCCGGGTCGCGCGCCGCCGCGCCGCACTTCGCCGAGTTCGTCCAGCCCTACCTGGACGAGGAGTGCGCCCGGATCGTGGAGTCGGTGGTGACCGCCGCGGAGGGCCTCGGCCGCTCGCCGCTCGCGGTGGCGCTGGCGTGGGTCCGCGACCGGGAGGGGGTGGCCGCCCCGATCGTGGGCGCCCGCACCGCCGCGCAGCTCCGCGCGATCCTGGAGAGCGAGGACCTGACGCTGCCGCACGAGATCCGCGCCGCGCTCGACGACGTCTCCGACACGACTACGGGAAGCCCGTGACCGACAGCCCTGACCACTCGCCCGACCAGCCCTCCCCCGCCGAGCGGGCCGCGCGCGCCGCCGCGGCGATGCGCGCGGCGGAGGCCGCCGCCGGGGCCCTGGACGGCCCCGCCGCCCCGGAGCCCGCCCGGCCGGCGCCGC
>NZ_JBIQHY010000170.1:0-10885 GCF_044508335.1 Actinomadura sp. | reverse complement strand
CGCCGAAGCCGGTACCGGTGTCGGAATTGCACGGGTGCGGCAGGCGTCGGCTGAGCGGGGTGTGCGCCCCGGCGCGCGGAACGGCCCGCCGGGGGCGCTGTGGTGTCGGACGCGTTCGCCGCCGGCCGTACGGTGTTCGTCGAAGCCGGTGGCGGTGCCCGGCGTTCCGCGGGTGCGGTGGGTGCGGCGAAGCGGGTTTCGGCGGGGATGGCCGGTTTTCGATCCCGCAATGTCTTGCACAAGGGGAGGGTTGGGGGCGTCCAAAACCGGGGGTCGCGCATTGGGTTTCATGTGAAACGTCCCTGAACCGCCCTGTGTTTGGGTGATCAACAGAGCGGCCATTACGTTCCGTGATCAGTTGATCGCCGGAACGAGGGGGGACGGTGTTGATCGCGCAATCGGGGGACGGCGCGGACGACCGGGGGCGGGCCGGCGTGCGGGTGACCCGCCGGGCGGTCATCGGCGGCGTGGCCGGGGCCGGCCTGCTGGAGATGCTGTCCATGGCGTCGCCCCTCCAGAATGGAGCCATGGCGGAGGAGGCGGCGGCCGAGGGAACGGCCGGACGCGCCCTGTTCACGGCGGAGACTCCGCACGTCTACACGCGCGCGCAGTGGAAGGCGAGGCCGCCCCGGCGGCCGGCCACGGTCCTCAACCGGGCACCGGACCATATCGTCGTGCACCACACCGCCACGGCGAACTCGAACGACGGGTCGCTGGCGCACGCGTTCGCCCTGTCCCGGTACATCCAGAACTTCCACATGGACAAGAACGGATGGGACGACACCGGCCAGCAGCTCACCATCAGCCGGGGCGGCATCGTGATGGAGGGGCGCAACCGCAGCCTGAAGTCGATCCGGGCCGGGAACCTCGTGGTCGGGGCGCAGGTCCTGCACAACAACGACCACACGATCGGCATCGAGAACGAGGGGACGTACACCTCGCGGGCGGTTCCCGGCAAGCTGTGGAAGTCGCTGCTGGAGGTGTGCGTGTGGCTGTGCCAGGAGTACGACCTGGATCCGTCCGAGGCCATCGTCGGGCACCGCGACTACAACAAGACGTCATGTCCGGGAGACAAGCTCTACGCCCGGCTGCCGGAGCTGCGCAGGGCGGTCGCCGCACGTCTTGAGGGATCCCCGAGCCAGGGCAACGCAACGACCGGGCCCGTCCTGCCGATCCTCCCACCGCTCGACGACCTGACCTGACACACCCGGCGTTCTGCCGAGGGCCAGGCGGGGCGGAGGTACTGGCGGGGCGGGTCGGTCAGGTTTCGGGGGTCGTGTAGCGGGTGCGGCGGCGGGCGATCTCGGGGTCGATGCCCTCGATCAGGGACCAGATGCCCGCCACCCGTTCCACCAGGGTCTCCGGGGGCAGTCCTGCCAGGCCCTCGGCCGCGAGGTCGTCGATCGCCTGGGTCAGCCGGGCCATCCGCTCGCCGTGTGTGGAACACATGTTCGAATAGTAGCGGGTGA
This sequence comes from Actinomadura sp., assembly GCF_044508335.1. NCBI lineage: Bacteria > Bacillati > Actinomycetota > Actinomycetes > Streptosporangiales > Thermomonosporaceae > Actinomadura > Actinomadura sp. Next base: position 9,416 of record NZ_JBIQHY010000170.1, on the reverse strand, counting down.
GGCTGCCGGTGCGGGTGCGAATCGCGGAAGCGGTCAGCGGACGGCGCCGGTGACCAGCCAGCGGTCGCCGCGGGCGCGGAGGCCGAGGGTGAGCATGCGGGTCAGCATCCACAGGCCGATCGCGGTCCAGAGGCCGAGGAGCCCCGCGTCCGCCCGGTAGAGGACGACCGCCGCGGGCAGGAAGACGACCGTCGCGACCAGCGTCGTCACGGCCAGGTAGGCGCCGTCGCCCGCCCCGATCAGGATGCCGTCCAGGACGAACACCACGCCCGCGACGGGCTGCAGCACCGCGACCAGGAGCAGCGAGGCGAACAGGAGGTGCCGGACGTCGCCGTCCGGGGTGAACAGGCCGGGCAGCCACGGGCGCACGATGAGGACGCCCACCCCGAACGCGATGCCGCAGGCGATGCCCCACCACACCATCCGGCGCGTGACGGCGCGCGTGCCCGAGATGTCGGACGCGCCCAGGTAGCGTCCGGTGATGGCCTGCCCGGCGATCGCGATGGCGTCGAGCGCGAACGCCAGCAGCGTCCACACCTGGAAACCGACCTGGTAGGCGGCGATCTCCGCGTCTCCCATCCGGGCGGCGATCGACGTCCCGACGATGAGGACGACGCGGAGCGCGGCCGTCCGCACCAGGAGGCCGAAGCCGGCCGTGGCCGCCGTCCGCAACCCGTCCAGGTCGGGGCGGACGGGGGCGCCGTGGCGGCGCGCCGCGCGCAGGACGATGGCCGCGTAGACGGCCGCGCTGCCCGTCTGGGCGAGGACGGTGCCCCAGGCCGAACCGGCGATCCCCCAGCCGAGGACGATCACGAACACGGCGTTGAGCAGCAGGTTCGCCGAGAAGCCGCCGATGGAGACGAGGAGCGGCGTGCGCGTGTCCTGCAGGCCGCGCAGGACGCCGGTGCCGGCGAGGACGAGCAGCATCGACGGGATGCCGAAGAGGCTCACCCGCAGGTAGGTCTCGGCGTACGGGGTCACGACGGGGGACGCGCCGAACGCGTCCACGATCCACGGGATGAGCGGCCAGCCGGCCGCGATCAGCGCCGCCCCGATGGCGACGGCGAGCCACATGCCGTCGATCCCCTGCCTGATCGCGGCCCGCATGTCCCCGGCGCCGATCTGCCGTGCGACCCCGGCGGTCGTCCCGTACGCGAGGAAGACGCAGAGGTAGACGAGGGTGTTGAGCGCCTGCCCGGCGACCCCGAGCCCGCCCAGCTGGGCGGTGCCGAGATGCCCGACGATCGCCGAGTCGGACAGCAGGAAGAGGGGTTCGGCGACGAGCGCGCCGAAGGCAGGCACGGCAAGGCGCAGGATCTCGCGGTCGTGCGCGGTCGCGAGCCGCCGGGGAGTCGTCACCGCGCCGAGGCTACCACCGGTGTAACTGCCCTAAGAACTTAGATCATTACAGTGGCGGGGACGGGCGACTTTCTTTCCCGCACAGCCGGTGGATGACGTTATTGCAGGTGGCAGCGTTGCCGAGGGCGTCGTCCACGGCGAATCCACAAAGTTGTCCACAGGTCGTGCACAACCAACGCGGCGTGTCTGCACAGGCGTTCCACAGGTTCGTCCACAGGCGGCTTTGCCCATGGGCGCGCGGGCTCGCGAGAATGTCCGACGCGTCAGATAGACGTGAGGAGACCGGTCGGCGATGAGGCGGACGGGGCCGCCGGCGGCCGAGACGAAGGGGGTGCGACGGTGAGCGTGGCCGACATCGGACCGCAGGAGCACGAGTTCGAACGCACGCCGCCGCACGACATCTCCGCGGAGCAGGGCGTGCTCGGCGGCATGCTGCTGTCCCAGGACGCCATCGCCGAGGTCGTCGAGCTGCTGCGCGCGCCCGACTTCTACCGTCCCGCGCACCAGATCATCTACGACGTCATCCTCGACCTGTACGGCCGCGGCGACCCGGCCGACGCCGTCACCGTCGCCGGCGAGCTCACCAAGAACGGCGAGATCGCGCGGATCGGCGGCGCCCCCTACCTGCACACCCTGATCTCCCTGGTGCCCACGGCCGCCAACGCCGGGTACTACGCGAAGATCGTCCACGAGCGGGCCATCCTGCGGCGCCTGGTGGAGACCGGCACCCGCATCGTCCAGATGGGCTACGCCGCCGACGGCGCCGACGCCGACGAGATCCTCGACCGCGCCCAGGCGGAGGTCTTCGCCATCGCGGAGAAGCGCGCCGGCGAAGACTACGTCGCGCTGTCGGAGATCATGCCCGGCGCCCTGGACGAGATCGAGGCCATCGGCAGCCGCGGCGGCCAGATGGTCGGCTGCCCCACCGGCTTCGCCGACCTCGACGCCCTCACCAACGGCCTGCACCCGGGCCAGATGATCGTGGTGGCCGCCCGTCCCGCCATGGGCAAGGCGCTGAAGACCGACACCCCGCTCCCGACTCCCACGGGCTGGACGACGATGGGCGAGGTCGCGGTGGGCGACCACCTGCTCGGAGCCGACGGCCGGCCTACCCGCGTCGTCGCGGCCACCGAGGTGATGTACGGCCGTCCCTGCTACGAGGTCGAGTTCTCGGACGGGGAGGTCATCGTCGCGGACGCCCGGCATCAGTGGCGCACTGTGACGCAGACGGGAGAGGGCGGCGCGCGTCGCTTTCCGGCGAACGAGCCTGTACTCGCCGCCGATGCGGATCGCGCCGTCGCGGGCGGCATGCGCGAGGAGGAGCCCGTCGGCCGCGCCGCGGTCCGCGGCGTGACGGCCGTCCCGTCAGCGCTCGCCGGACGGTCCCGGAGGCCGTTCAGGCGGGAGCCTTCCGGGTGCGGCCACCCGGTCCCGTTGAACGAGGCGCACCGCGTTCGCGGCCCGCTCTGGGGCCCGCGCGGGGTCTGGGCGGAGGTCGCCCGGCGGCCCCGCGGCCGGTCCGCGCGGGCCGGTGCCGAGGGGGCCGGCGCGGAGGGCGTCCCGCATGACGGGCCGGCCGCCGGGCACCGTCCGGCGGCGTCCGGGTGGGGCGCCGCCCTGCGGTACGGCCCGCGCTCCCGCGTCCGGACGACCGAAGAGATCTTCGCGACGCTGAGGCGCGAAGGGCGTCCCGTCCACGCCGTGGAGGTCGCCGCCGCGTTCGACCTTCCCGAGGCCGAGCTGCCCGTCGACCCGTACGTCCTCGGCGTGTGGCTGGGCGCCGGGGAGGACGCCGACGGCCGCATCACCTGCCTGGACGGCGAGGTCATCGCGCAGATCGAGGCGACCGGTCAGCGGGTCGCACCCGAGCCGGTTCCCGGCTGCCACCTGCTGCCCGGAGTCGACCGCGAGCTCGATCGCCTCGGCCTGCTGCCCGGCAAGCACGTCCCGGCGCGCTACCTGCGGGCGTCCGCGGCGCAGCGGCGGGCGCTGCTGGCCGGGCTGCTCGACGTCCTCGGGCACGTGTCCGCGGACGGGCGCGTCGACCTGGTGGTCTCCTCCGCGCGGCTCGCCGCGGGGGTGCGCGAACTCATCGTCAGCCTCGGCCACCACGCCGCGCTGACGACCGTCCCGGCGGGCGACCGCGCGGAAGAACCGGTGCACGAGATCAGCTTCGTCCCTGCCGGCGCGGTCTTCCGGCTGCCCCGCAAGGCGGCCCGGCAGGGCGGAAGCCCCCGGCCGGAGGCCGGGGTGCGGCACATCGTCGACGTGCGGCCGGTCGAGAGCGTCCCCGTCCGGTGCGTCCAGGTCGACAACGACGACCACATGTACCTGGCCGGGCGGTCCTGCGTCCCGACGCACAACTCGACGCTGGCGCTCGACTTCGCCCGCGCCGCGTCCATCAAGCACGGTCTGACCTCGGCGTTCTTCAGCCTGGAGATGGGGCGCAACGAGATCACCATGCGGCTGCTGTCCGCCGAGGCGCGGGTGGCGCTGCACGCGATGCGGTCCGGCACCATGCAGGACGAGGACTGGACGCGCCTCGCCCGCCGCATGAGCGAGGTCGCCGAGGCGCCGCTGTTCATCGACGACTCGCCCAACATGTCGATGATGGAGATCCGCGCGAAGTGCCGGCGGCTCAAGCAGCAGCACGATCTGCGCCTCGTCATCATCGACTACCTGCAGCTCATGACGTCCGGGAAGCGGGTGGAGAGCCGCCAGGTCGAGGTCTCGGAGTTCTCCCGCTCGCTGAAGCTCCTCGCGAAGGAGCTGGGCGTCCCGGTGGTCGCGCTGTCGCAGCTCAACCGAGGCCCGGAGCAGCGGACGGACAAGAAGCCCATGGTGTCCGACCTGCGCGAGTCGGGGTGCGTCACCGCGTCCACCCGGATCATGCGCGCGGACACGAACGAGCAGGTCACCATCGGCGAGCTCATGGCGAGCGGCGCGAGGGACGTTCCCGTGTGGGCGCTCGATGAGCGCTTGAAGTACGTGCCGCGGACCATGACGCATGCCTTCTCCAGCGGGCGCGGGGAAGTCTTCCGCGTCACGCTGGCCTCGGGCAGGCAGGTCGAGGCCACCGCCAACCACCCGTTCCTCACTTATGACGGGTGGATGCCGCTCGGCGAGCTGGTGCCGGGTTCGCGCGTCGCGGTCTCCAGGCATGTGCCGCCGCCGCTGGAGCCGGCGGCGTGGCCCGAGGCGCGCGTGGTGATGCTGGCGCACCTCCTCGGCGACGGGTCGTTCGTCGAGCGTCAGCCGATTCGCTGTGCCGCCGCGGACGAGGCGTGTCTTCGGGCCGTCACGCGGGCGGCCGGGCATTTCGGCGTCACCGCCGTCCGGGAGGAGCGGGAGGGCGCGGGGGCCACGCTACGGTTCCCGGCGCCGCACCGCCTGACCGGCGGTGGCCCGGTCGCCGAGTGGCTCGACGAGCTCGGGCTGTTCGGAAGGCGCCCGCATGAGAAGTTCGTCCCGGCGCCGGTCTTCAGGCTTCCGAAGGAGCAGGTGGCGCTTTTCCTCAGGCATCTCTGGGCCGCGGACGGCTGCGTGCACTGGGATGCGGAGAACGGCGATTGCCGCGTGTCCTACGTGTCCACGAGCAGGCGACTCGTGGAGGACGTCTCCACCTTGCTCCTGCGGTTCGGGATCATCTCACGCATCGAGAGCGCCGCGGAGGGCTCCGGGCGTGGCGGGTATCGGCTCCACCTCTCCGGTGCGGAGAATCAGCTCGCGTTCTTCGAGGCCGTCGGCGTCCACGGGGCGCGCGGTGCCATGGCCGCGTCCGCTGCCGACCGGCTCCGGGGGCTTCGAGCGAACACCGGCCGCGACGCCGTCCCCACGGCGGTCTGGGATGACGTTCGGAGCGTCCTCGCCGATCGAGGGACGGCGCACGGGGAGTCGCGTGCCGCGCTCGACGTCCAGTCCCGTGGCACTTCGCGGTCGGGGCACGCGCCCGGCCGTGAACGCCTGGGACGCGTGGCAACGGTTCTGGACGGCGCCGAGCTGGAACTGCTCGGCACCAACGACGTGTTCTGGGACGAGATAGCCGGGATCGAGAGCATCGGGGAGCAGGACGTCTACGATGCCACGGTGCTCGGGCTCCACAACTTCGTGGCGAACGGGATCTCCCTGCACAACAGCATTGAGCAGGACGCGGACATGGTGATCCTGCTGCACCGTGAGGACGCCTACGAGAAGGAGTCGCCGCGCGCCGGCGAAGCCGACCTGATCGTCGCGAAGCACCGCAACGGCCCGACCGCCACGGTCACCGTCGCCTTCCAGGGCCACTACAGCCGCTTCGTCGACATGGCCCAGTAACGTCCCCGCTGCTCAGCCCGGCGTCTGCCGCCGTCCAACTGCCTCGTAGCGCGCGGACATCGACGCCAGTGGCAGCGTTGCCGGGATCCACTCCGTGACCTGTTACGAGTGACCTGTTACGGCTGGCGCCGCGCTTCAGTTGTCGGGGCCGGAGGGGCAGGGTGTCGCGGTGCGTCGGTTGAGGACGGCCAGGGCCTGCTGGCACCAGCGGAGGTTTTCGCGTTCGAACGCCAGGCCGCGCATCAGCGTGAGGTAGGGGCCGATGCGGTCGGCGGTCGCGAGGTGCTCTTCTTCGGTGCGCCCGTCCAGGAGACGGGCACGGAGGCGTTCAAAGCGGGCGATCTTGGACTCGGCCCACGTCATGCGTTCGCGGATGGCGTTCATGACCGCGCGGACGTCGCCGGCGTCCACCGCCTGGACCTGGACCATCAGTTCCTCGCGGATCGCGCCGGGGCGCGGCGGGGTGGCGGTGAAGTCGTACAGGGCGCGGCGCCCGGCGACGGTGAGGGAGAACAGGCGCTTGTTGGGACGGCGTTCCTGCTCGACCACGCGCGCCTGGATGAGGCCCTCGGCGGCCATCTTGTCCAGTTCCCGGTAGAGCTGCTGCGGGGTGGCCATCCAGAAGTTGGCGACCCCGGCGTCGAAGCTCTTCGCCAGGTCGTACCCGGAGGCCTCGCCCTCCAGGAGCGTGGCCAGAACCGCGTTGCGCAGTGACATGCGTCCGAGGGTAGCGGCGACATTAGGTGCTTCGGCCATTAATCAATTTTGTGACTAGCGCCACGCCCCTGTCCACTGGACGAGTACTAGAAGGCGCGATTAGTGTCATCCGCACCTAGTCAACTAGTTTCATATCGGGGGGGCGCGCCCATGCATCCGTTCCGACGGGCCGTGGAGGCCGGTGACATCGAGGCGCTGGAGGCGCTGTTCGCGGAGGGCGCCGTGTTCACCAGCCCTGTCGTGTTCAAGCCGTACGAGGGGAAGGCGATCACCGCGGCGTTCGTGCGCGGCGCGGCGCGGGTGCTGGAGGACATCCACTACGTGCGGGAGATCGTCAGCGCGGACGGCCGCGACCTCGCGCTGGTGTTCAAGGCGATGGTGAACGGCCTCCAGGTGCACGGATGCGACTTCCTGCACCTCGACGAGGACGGGCTGATCGACGAACTCACCGTGATGGTGCGCCCGCTGTCGGCGGCGAAGGCACTGGCGGAGGCGATGGGCGCCCAGTTCGACCGCATCCAGCAAGAGGCTGCGGCACAGACTCCGGCGGAGTAAGCGGCAGGCCGCCGCGTCGCCCGCAGGCCGCTCGAACGGTCCTTCTGCTCGCAAAAGACCGGCCGCCCCAAGATCGCCGCTTCGATGAGCCGGATGGCGGTGTCGTCACGCCACCGGGTACACCCAAGAGATATCCACAAGTCGGCGGTGTGACCTCGGGCTTCGTGTGCTGGGGGTATCGTCTGGCCGGTGGTCACTCAAGCGCTGTTCGACGTCGACGAGCCTCCGCTGCCGGCGGCGTTGCAGGAGGCGGTGCGGCACGGCGAGGTCTTCACCCGCCGCTGGGTCGTCGAACTGATCCTCGACCTTGTGGGCTACACGGCTGACCGCGATCTTGCTGGGCTGCGGCTGGTCGAGCCGGCATGCGGGCAGGGCGCGTTCCTGGGGCCGATCGTAGAGCGGCTGAGCAAGTCGTGCCGGGCTCACGGGCGCTCACTGTCGGATGCGGCCGGGGCGATTCGGGCCATGGATCTGCTGGACGAGAACGTGAAGCAGTCGCTCATACTCGTCCGTGACCGACTCACCTCGGACGGCTGGGACCACGGAGAGGTTGACGCCGTCGCGCAGGGCTGGGTGTGCCAGGGCGACTACCTTCTTGCGGCCAACCATGCCGGCGAGGCCGACTTCGTCGTCGGCAATCCCCCCTATATCCGGCTGGAGGATGTGCCTGACGAGCGCATGCTGGCCTACCGGTCCGCCTGCCCGACGATGGGTGGTCGGGCTGATGTGTACGTGGGGTTCTATGAGGTAGGTCTTCGCAGCTTGAAGCCTGGCGGCAAGCTCGGCTTCATCTGCGCTGACCGTTGGATGCGCAACCAGTATGGTCGGCGCCTCAGGCAGATGGTGACACAGCGCTACAGCATGGACTTGGTCCTCGCGATGCATGATGTGGATGCGTTCCACGACCAGGTCTCCGCCTACCCCGCGATAACCATCATCCGCAACGGCACACAGGGTCCTGCGATCGCTGCTGATACCACACGAGAGTTTGGACAATTGGAGGCTCGGAGCCTTCTTAGATGGACGGCTGACCCGGCGCAGGACGGTGTCACCTCTAAGGGGTTCAAGGCGTCGCGCCTACCGCATTGGTTCCCCGGCGAGGATTCCTGGCCGGCGGCGTCCCCGGCGCGCTTGGCTGTTCTGGAGGAGTTGAGCGACAGGTTCCGCCTCTTGGAGGACGAGACCACAGGAACGCGTGTCGGCATCGGAATTGCGACGGGGGCGGACAAAGTCTTTATCACTGATCAACCCGACCTTGTGGAGCAAGACCGCCTGCTCCCGCTCGCCATGGTCCGCGATACGACGTCCGGGCGTCTGGACTGGGGCGGTATGTACCTGGTCAATCCGTGGAATGCGGCCGGTGGGCTCGTCGACTTGGCGGCCTACCCTCGGCTGCGCGCCTACTTCGCACAACACGAGGCCGCACTGCGGAAGCGTCACGTTGCCGTGAAGCAACCAGACCGCTGGTTCAAGACGATCGACAAGGTCGACCCTCGGCTGAACACTCGTCCCAAGTTGCTGCTTCCGGACATGAAGCAGGTCATACACCCCGTGCTGGATGAGGGAGGCCTGTACCCTCATCACAACCTGTACTTCATCGTCTCCGATGTCTGGGACTTGCGGGTCCTTGGGGGCTTGCTGCTGTCCAAAGTCGCTGAGGCGTTCGTAGCGGCGTACGCGGTCAAGATGCGAGGTGGGACTCTACGGTTCCAAGCCCAGTATCTGCGCAAGATCCGCGTCCCAGATCCTGCGGAGATCAACGAAGAGACCAGCACAGCATTGGCGGCTGCGTTCGAACGCCGTGACGTCCAGGCGGCGACGCAAGCCGCCCTGCGCGCCTACGGGCTCGCAGAACTCCCCGACTAGAGGAACACATTGGCAGTCACTCGACAGGACTTCGAGAACGCGGTCGCGGCTTACTGGGGCGCGAAAAAGTCTCAGCGAGAGCTCTCCAAGATCAAAGATGCTGTCGGTGCGGGCACTGCGGGCTCGGTTCGTGGAGGCAAGCACTTCGATGAAATCGCCGCTCTTCTGGCCAAGTTCTTTCTCGAAGCCGACTACCCGCCCGAAGATATCCGGGTCACCAAGAAACATGGCCTGGAACTTCCAGGCTACTACCGCCCGCAGAAGCAATGGGATCTCGTGGTCTCCCACAGGAACACGCTTGTTGCGGCCTTCGAACTCAAGGCGCTCGGTGGTCCCTCGTTCGGCAACAACTACAACAACCGAGTAGAAGAGGCACTGGGCAGCGCTGTCGACCTCCGTCGCGCTGCGCTCGCTGATCTCTTCCCTGGCGAAAAACCCTGGCTCGGCTACTTCTTCATCATGGAAGATGCCCCCGGTTCGCGCACTCCCGTTCGGGTTCTGGAAGGCGCTTCTCCTGTTGAGGAGATCTGGCACGGACGGTCATATCAAACAAGGTTCGCGCTCTTCTGCGAACGTCTTGTGGCAGAAGGTCTGTACGATGCCGT
>NZ_JBIQHY010000169.1:0-10897 GCF_044508335.1 Actinomadura sp. | reverse complement strand
CTAGGGGCGCAGGGCTTCGCACAGGGCGTCCAGCGCGGGCCGGTAGGCGGCGCCGAGCGGGGTGCTGTAGCCGATGACGAAGCCCTGCGGCCGCCCGGACGGGTCCTGCCAGTGCTCGCGGAGGGGCATGAGCGCGAGGCCGAGGGACGCGGCGCGCCGCATGACCTCGTCCTCGTCCGGCCCGCCGGAGGGCAGCAGGACGAGGGCGTGCAGGCCGGCCGCGACGCCCCGCACGCGGACGTGCGGGGCGCGGGCGCGCAGCGTCTCGACGAGGAGGTCGCGCCGGCGCCGGTAGCGGAGCCGGGACGCGCGGACGTGCCTGTCGTAGGCGTGGGTCTCGATGAGGTCCGCGAGGGCGAGCTGAGCGAGCGACTGCGTGTGGGCGTCGGCGAGCCGTTTGGCCTCGGTGACCGGTTCGACCAGGTGCGCGGGCAGCACCAGCCACGCGATCCGCAGCGCCGGGGCCAGCGTCTTGGACGCGGTGCCGCCGTGGACGACGAGGTCGGGGGCCGTGCCCTGCAGGGCGCCGACCGGCTGCCGGTCGTAGCGGAACTCGCCGTCGTAAAGGCACGAAGATCGCCGGGAGGGCGGCAGAGTGGACGGAGATCCACCGAGCCGAACAGGATGGACCATGAAACACCTCGGCATACTCGCCCACAGCGCGGAAGGCGCCGCGCTCTGCTTCCGGACCTTCTGCCAGGAGGGCTTCCGCGAGCTCGGCCCCGACGACCATCCGGACGTGACCCTCGACCTCATCGCGTTGGCCCGCAGCATGCCCGCCTGGGAGTCCGGCGACCACGACGCGGTCCGGGCGGTCCTGGCCGAGAGCGTCCGGCGGCTCGCGGCCGCGGGCGCGGACTTCTTCGCCTGCCCGGACAACACCGCGCACCTGGCGCTCGAACGCCCCGGCGGCGACCTGCCGCTGCCGGGCCTGCACATCGCCGAGGTCGTCGCCGAGCAGGCCGCGGCCGACGGCCGGACACGCGTCGGCGTCCTCGGCACCCGCTTCACGATGGACGGCCCGGTCTACCCGCGCGAGCTGGCCGCCCGCGGCATCGCCGCCGAGGTCCCGGACGCCCCCGACCGCCAGACCGTCGACCGGATCATCTTCGAGGAGCTGGTGAACGGCGTCTTCACCGAGGAGTCGCGCCGCGCGTACGCGGAGGTCATCGAGCGGCTCGCCGAGCGCGGCTGCGACGCCGTCGCGCTGGTGTGCACCGAGATCCCGCTGCTGGTGACGCCCGGCGTCTCGCCGCTGCCGACGCTCGACTCGACCCGGCTGCTCGCCCGCGCCGCGTTCGAGGTCGCGGTGGGCCGCCGCCCGCTGCCCGACTGGCGCGGCGGACATTTCCAGCGGCATCGAGACGAGGCGCCGCTAGCCTGATCAGAGCCCGTTTTGTCCATGACCAGGGGGAATCCTCCGGGGACGGGCCGGGGCGACCGAGAGGGGGGCGCGATGGACTTCCGGGAGCTGCACCACGGCGACCGCCCGCTGGTGCTGCCGAACGCGTGGGACTTCGCGAGCGGTGCGGCGCTGGTCCAGGCGGGGTTCCCCGCGATCGGGACGACGAGCCTCGGCGTCGCGGCGGCGGCCGGGAAGACCGACGCGACCGGCGACACGCGGGAGGAGACCATCGCGCTCGCCCGCACGCTGGCGCGGCTGCCCGTGCCGGTCACCGTCGACATCGAGGGCGGGTTCTCCGACCGGGCCGCGGACGTCGCCGGCCTCGCCGCCGAGCTGGCCTCGTTCGGGATCGCCGGGATCAACCTGGAGGACGGTCGCCCGGACGGGACGCTCGCGCCCCTCGGCCACCAGACGAGCGTGCTCGCCGCCGTGAAGCGGGCCGCGCCGGGGCTGTTCCTCAACGCCCGCACCGACACGTTCTGGCTCGGCGGCCCCGACCGGGAGGAGACGCTGCGCCGGGTGCGCGCCTACGCGGAGGCCGGCGCGGACGGCGTGTTCGTCCCGGGCATCGTGGACGACGCCGACATCCGGGCAGTGCTGGAGGCGGCGGGCGTGCCGCTGAACGTCCTGTACCTGCCGGGCAGGACGGAGTACCCGCGGCTCGCGCGGCTGGGCGTGCACCGGGTGAGCACCGGGTCGCTGCCGTTCCGCAGGGCGCTGCACGCCGCCGTCACCGCGGCCCTCGCCGTCACCGGCGAGGGCGGCGACCGCCCCGCGCTCGGCTACGGGGACGTGCAGCGGCTCGTCAGTGGCCGGTGATCCGGTCGGCGAGCCGCGCCAGGGCGGACGTGCCCGGCGACCCCGACGCCGACTCGCGCGCGTCGGCGGCCCGGTAGAGCGCGTACATCGCGTGGACGCCGAGCCAGCGCAGCGGCTCGGGCTCCCAGCGGCGGACGCGCCGGTCCACCCACGGCAGCGCGGTCAGCGCGGTGTCCTCGCGCAGGACGAGGTCGCGGAGGGTCCGGCCGGCGAGGTTGGCGGCGGCGACGCCGTGCCCGGTGTAGCCGCCCGCGTGGCCGAGCCCCGTCCCGTGGTCGAGGACGACTGTCGCGCACCAGTCGCGCGGCACCCCGAGCACCCCCGACCAGGCGTGGTCGACGCGCCCTTCGTCGGCGACGGCGGGGAACATCCCGGTCAGCATCGCCCAGAGGGCGTCGACCGTGCCCTGGTCGGTGCGGCCGCCGGCGTCGACGCGGGAGGCGTAGCGGTAGGGGCGGCCCCGCCCGCCGAACGCGATGCGGTCGTCGGCGGTGCGCTGCGCGTACATGTAGTAGTGCGCCATGTCGCCGAGGAGCTCGCGGCGCTCCCAGCCGATCGCCTTCCAGGTGACCGCGGGCAGCGGCGTGGTGACGATCATGGAGCTGTTCATCGGGAGCCAGTCGCGGCGGTGGCCGGGCAGCCCGGCGGTGAAGCCCTCGGTGGCGCGCAGCACGTAGCGGGCGGTGACGGTGCCGTACGGGGTGGCGGCGGAGGCCGCGCCGCCGCGCCGCGGGTTGATCCGCACGACCGGCGTCCCCTCGAAGATCTCGACGCCGAGCTTCCGGACCGCCGCCGCGAGGCCGCGGGCGAGGGCGGCGGGCTGCACGCGGGCGCAGTGCGGGCTCCACGCCGCGCCGGTCGCGCCCTCGACGCGGAGCCGGTCGTCGCGTTCGGCGGCGGGCAGGGGGACGAGGTCGTCGTCCGTCCAGCCCCACCGGCGGGCCTCGTCGACCATCGCGGCGAGCCGGGCGCGCTGCGCGGCGTTGCGGGCGACGTGCAGCACCCCGCCCTTCACCAGGCCGGCGTCGATGCCCTCAGCGGCGGCGACCCGGACGACCTCGTCCACCGCGCCGAACATGGCGCGCTGCAGCGCGATCGCGGCGGCGCGGCCGTGCCGGGCGGCGTAGCGCTCCCGCGACCCGGCGATCTCCCCGAGGACCCAGCCGCCGTTGCGGCCGGACGCGCCGAACCCGGCGAACTCGCGTTCCAGCACGACGATCCGCAGGTCGGGGCGGGCGCGCTTGAGGTAGTAGGCGGTCCAGAGGCCGGTGTACCCGGCGCCGACGACGCAGACGTCCGCCGTGCGCGGCCCGGGCAGCCGGGGGCCGGGCTCGGGGAGTCCGGCGGACCGGTACCAGAACGAGACGCCGCCGTTGCCGAAGCCGGCCGCGAGAGGCGCGCGGCCAGAGGAGGAGCTCATGCGCTAATCCTGCTGTATTCCGCAGCGAAATCAACAGGTGGCAACGGATTCTATGGGACTGCATCCACAATTCGACGGGATCCGATCCAGCGGGACCGCTCCGCGGCATAGTAGGCGGCGCCGTCGGGACCGGACGGGCCGTCCCGCCACCGCCGCATCCCGAGCTGCAGCGCGATCTCCGCCGACGCGGCGTTGGCCGTGTCGATCTCGGCGGTGATGCGGTGCACGCCCACCACCCCGAACGCGTAGTCGAGCACCGCGCGGGACGCCTCGGCCGCGAGGCCCCGCCCCCAGTGCTCCGGTTCGAGGCTGTAGAGGATCTCGACGTCCACGCCGTGCCCGAGGGGCCCCTCGTGGTGGCTGAGCCCCGCGACGCCGATCAGCGGGTCGCCGGACGCGGCGCCCAGCGCGTCGATCCCGGCGGACCAGCGGGCGGGGCGCAGCGCCCACAGCCCGTAGCCCTCGGTCGCGAAGTCCCGCTCGCTCGCCTCGATGATCTCGCTGACCTGCACGGGCGTGACCACCCGGTCGTCGAACAGGTGGCGGCGGACCAGCGGCCCCGTCCAGTGCGCCAGCAGCGCGCTGTGGTCGCGCATCGACACCGGGTGCAGCGCGAGCCGCACGGTGCGCAGCACCTCACTCATCGGCGTCCTCCGGCCACTCGGGCGCCTCCTCCCCGTCCGGGAGGCCGACCCGGAACACGCGCAGCTGCAGCGCGAGCGCCTGGTAGTAGCCGACGAGCGTGACCAGTTCGACGACGGCGGCGCGGCCGAGCGTCGCGACCGCCTCGGTGTACACGGCGTCGGAGAGGTCGCCCTCGGCGGCGAGCTGCCGGACCGCCTCGTACACGACGCGCTCGCGGACGTCCCCGAGCATCGGGGCGCGGCCGGCCCGCAGGGCGTCGGTCTCCGCCTCGGTGAGCCCGTGCCGGCGCCCGATCCGCTCGTGCGCGTACCACTCGTAGTCGGAGCGGGCGTGCGCGGCGACGACGAGCGTGGCGATCTCCCGCTCGCGTTTGGTGAACGCCGTCCGGAAGCGCAGCGCGGCCCCGAGGTCCTGCAGCGGCAGGCCCACGGACGGGCTGTAGAGCATGGCGTTGAAGGGGCCGTGCAGCCGGCCGATGTCGTCGGCGAGGCCGACGGGCGGGGTGCGGCCCTCGGCGCGGGGGCCGCCGGTCACCGCCTCGTACACGGCGCGCTGCTCGTCGCTGAGGGACTCGGGGAGCAGCAGCGGCAGCCGGGGCGGGGACGGGCCGCGGCGCGGTCGATCGTTGACGTGCTCACCGCTCACGGGGTCGATCACTTACCGCACGCTAGGCGCTCGGCGCGGGCGGCTCAACCCCCGGTCCGGAATGTGAAACCCCTGGCACACGGTGACGTGGCGGCGGCGTGACACCGCGCCCGCTGGCAGGATGGCCGGGTGAGCGGCATCTACGACGACCCGTGGGCGTACGAGCTGGCGTGCTCGTTCCGCGACGTGCCGGCCGAGGTGGACGTGCTCCTCGGCTGGTGCGCCGAGCTGGGCGCGGAGCCGGCGTCGGTGCTGGAGCTGGCCGCCGGCCCGGCCGAGCACGCCCGGGAGTTCGCCCGGCGCGGCCTGGCCGCGACGGCGCTCGACCTGAACCCGGAGATGTGCGCCTACGCCGCCCGCGAGGCCGCACGAGCCGGGGTCGAGGTGGAGGTCGTCCGGGACGACATGACCCGCTTCGACCTGGGCCGCCGGTTCGACCTCGTCGTGACCATGCTCGACTCGACGTCCCACCTGATGACGCTGGACGCGTTCGTCGCGCACCTGCGCCGCGTCGCCGCGCACCTGTCCCCCGGCGGCCTCTACATCGTGGAGATGTCGCACCCCCGGGACCGGCTGGGCGACGAGCCGAGCGTCAGCACCGGCTGGACGGTCCGGCGCGACGGCGTGCGGGCCGACGTGCGGTGGGGCGAGCCG
Source organism: Actinomadura sp. (assembly GCF_044508335.1). Taxonomy (NCBI): domain Bacteria; kingdom Bacillati; phylum Actinomycetota; class Actinomycetes; order Streptosporangiales; family Thermomonosporaceae; genus Actinomadura; species Actinomadura sp. The sequence continues at coordinate 5,309 of NZ_JBIQHY010000169.1, read as the reverse complement.
TCCGACAGGCTCGACCCGGTCACCCAGGTCGCCGACGACCACGTGACGATGACGATCACGGACGGCGGCGGCACGCGGGTGATCCGCGACGTCGTCCCCTACCGCTTCTGGACGGCGACCGAGCTGGACGCCGCGGTCCGCCTCGCCGGCGGCCTCGGCGCGGTCGCCCGGTACGGCGACTTCGGGACCGGTGAGGACGCGGTGGCCCTCACCGACCCCGCCGCCTGGCGGATGATCACGATTCTGCGGGGCGTCTAGGGCGCCGGCGCCCAGCCCGGCATGGGGTAGGCCGCGAGCAGCTCGCGGACCTGCCCGGCGACGCGCTCGACGACCGCCTCGTCCTGCTTGGCGGCGGCCTGCACGACCTCGTCGATCCAGGCCGCGACCTGCGGCATCTGCTCCTCGCCGAGACCGCGGGTGGTGATCGCGGCGGTGCCGAGCCGCAGCCCGGACGGGTCGAACGGCTTGCGCGGGTCGAACGGGACGGCGTTGTAGTTCAGCTCGATCCCGGCGCGGTCGAGGGCCTGCGCCGCCGGCTTGCCCGCGACGCCCTTGTTCGTCAGGTCGATCAGGATGAGGTGGTTGTCGGTGCCGCCGGAGATCAGGTCGTAGCCGCGGTCGGTCAGCGCGGCGGCCAGCACCTTCGCGTTCGCGACGATCTGCCGGGCGTACCGGGTGAAGTCCGGCCGGGCCGCCTCCTTCAGCGCGACGGCGATCGCGGCGGTGGTGTGGTCGTGCGGGCCGCCCTGCAGCCCGGGGAAGACCGCCTTGTCGATCGCCTTCGCGTGCTCGGCGGTCGACAGGATCATGGCGCCGCGCGGGCCGCGCAGCGTCTTGTGCGTGGTGGTGGTGACCACATCGGCGTGCCCGATCGGGGACGGGTGCGCGCCGCCCGCGATCAGCCCGGCGATGTGGGCGATGTCGGCGGCGAGCACCGCGCCGGCCTCGCGGGCGATCTCCGCGAACGCCGGGAAGTCGATCGTCCGCGGGATGGCGGTGCCGCCGCACCAGATCAGCTTCGGCCGCTCCTTGAGCGCCAGGTCGCGGACCTGGTCCATGTCGACCCGCCCGGTGTCGGCGCGCACGTCGTACCGGACGGGACGGAACCACTTGCCGGTGGCGGACACGGACCAGCCGTGCGTCAGGTGCCCGCCCATCGGCAGGGACAGGCCCATCACCGGGTCGCCGGGCTCCAGGAACGCCATGTACACGGCGAGGTTCGCGGGCGACCCCGAGTACGGCTGGACGTTGGCGTGCTCGGCGCCGAACACCTCCTTCGCCCGCTGGATCGCCAGCAGCTCGATCGGGTCGACGTTCTGCTGGCCCTCGTAGTACCGCTTGCCGGCGTAGCCCTCGGAGTACTTGTTCGTCAGGACCGAGCCGGTGGCCTCCAGCACCGCCGGCGACACGTAGTTCTCGGACGCGATCAGCCGGAGCTTCTCGTACTGGCGGCGGGCCTCGGCCTCGACCAGCCCGGCGATCTCGGGGTCCTGGTCCTGCAGATGGGGGACGGGCGGTTCGTGCATGGTGAGCCTCCGCGCTGCTCGCGCCGGGGTTTCGGGCGCCCCGGCGAAGGGGACCCGTACGCCCAGGCGCGCGGCGTGCGGACTAGTTTCGCTCCCCGGTGGTCGTCTCCACCTTCACTGCGCCAGTCACGTGCACGCCATCATACCGGGGCGGCCGCGGCCGCGCCGGGACGGAGACGACGAACAGCCCGCCGAGCAGGAGCAGCGACCCGGCCGCGACCGGCGCCGACATGCGCTCGCCGAGGACGGCGATGGCGAGCCCCGCCGCGACCAGCGGCTCGGCGAGGCTGAGCGTCCCGGCCGTCGCGGCGGAGACGCGCCCCAGCCCGGTGACGAAGAACATGTACGCGGCCGCCGTCGCCGCGATCCCGAGCCAGGCGACGAGGCCCGCCGAACGCGGCTCCGCGAGCGCCGGAAGCTCGGCCACCGCCCAGGGCAGCAGGGCCGCTCCCCCGGCGAGCAGCGTGACCGACACCGCGGCGGCCATCCCCGCGTCCCGCCCGGTGAGGACCTTGGCGGACACCGTATAGACGCCGAAGCACGTCCCGCCCACGAGGCTCAGCACGATCCCCGCCGGGTCGACGTGGACGGCCGTCCCCGGCACCATCAGCAACGCGACGCCCCCGATCGCGCACGCCGTCCCTGCCCACCACCTGCCGCTGAGCCGCGCCCGCAGGACGAGCCGCTCGCACAGCCCGGTCGAGACGGGCGCCAGCCCGAACACCACGGCGGTCGCGACGGCGGCGCCGGTGCGGTCGACCGCGCTGAAGAACGCGGCCTGGAAGGTCCCGGTGGCGGCGGAGGCCGCCAGGACCGGAACCCACGTCCGCCGCCCCAGCGTGAGGAACGCGCGCCGGTTCGCGCCGAGCACCAGCACGGCCAGGATCAGCCCGCCGGAGAAGATCCGCGCGCCGCCGACGGCGACCGGGCTCGCCGCCGGCCCCGCCAGCACCTGCGCCGGCCCGACCGTCCCCCAGAGCACCCCGGCCGCGAGCACGAGCAGCGACCCGGACAGATTGCTTCGTCGATCCATACGACCGAAGCTAGAAGGATATGCGGCAGACAGTTCTCAGCACCGAACTTCATTCGCCTTAGCAGCCCACACCCGCCGTTCATTCGCCACGAAAGCCCACCGAACAGAGCCGCCCACACGACGTTCGGCGCTACCGCGTCTCGCTCGTGGGAAGTTCGGACTGCTCCACGGGCTGGACGTAGTCGTAGACGACGGTCGTCCGCACGTCCACGAACTCCTTGCGCCGCGCGAGCCGATCGAGCACGAAGTCGCGCAGGTACGCGGTGCTCGGCACGGCCACGTGCACGAGCAGATCCTCGTTGCCGGTGACGACGAAGACGCCGACGGCCTCGGGCATCGCCGCCATGCCGTCCCGCGCCGACTCGATCGCCTCCCGCGACTGCGGCCGGATCCTGATCGAGATCAGCGCCTGCACGCCCCGCCCGAGGCGCTCGAAGTCCACCGCCGCGTGGAATCCGGTGATGACGCCGCGCGCCCGCAGCGCCCGCGTCCGCTCCAGGGCGGTGGACGGCGCGATCCCCACCGCCTCCGCCAGCTCGCGGTTGGTCTGCCGCCCGTCCCGCTGCAGCCGCCGCAGGATCGCCTGATCGACCGCGTCCACCGCCGCCCCTCCCGAATCGACCGCCAGAAGCCGAACTCCCGCGCGTGAACCACGCCCGGAAGCCCCACATCCCGAAGATTATTCGACCCTGCCACGGCGCAGGCGATTTCGCCGATGCCGCCGGCGCCTTCCCACCCCGACAATTGGCGGCTCACAGCTTCGGGAGAGGTCGATCGTGAGCGGAACTCATCGCGGGGGGCGGCGCAGGCGCCGGATGCGCGGAGCGTCGGCCGTTTCGGGCATCGCGCTGGCCGCGGTGCTGGGGACGTCGGTGTACGCCCTCTCCGAGGCCGAGGAATGCCCGGCGGCCGCCCCCGTCGTCGACGTGGCCGCCGCGCCGGAGATCACGGAGGCGGTCTCGGCGGTGGCCGCGGCGTTCAACCGCGAGACCCGATGCATGCGGGTCGCCGTGCGCTCGGCGGGCCCGGCCGGGGTGACGGCGCTGCTCGCGGGGCAGATCCCGCCCGGCGCCGGCGTCCGCAAGCCCGACCTGTGGATACCCGACGCGTCGCTGTGGCTCCGCATGCTCGACGATCCACCGGCGGCGAGCTCGTTGGCGAGGTCCCCGCTGGTGGCGGCCTTGCCGCGGGCACAGGCCGGCCGGGTGAACGAGTCCTGGGAAGACATCCTGAACTCGGCCGTCCCGGGTTCCGCGGACTCCCGGACCTTCGACCTCAAGATCGCCGACCCGTCCCGCACCGGCGCGGGCATGACGTCGCTGCTGATCGTCCACGGACGGAACAGGAGGATGTCCGCGTTCGCGGCCTTCGCCCGCGACGTCCGCCAGGGCATCGCCCAGGACGCGCGAGCGGAGTTCGCCGCGTTCACCGACCGCACGTCCCGCCGCGTCCCCATCCTCCTGACCTCGGAACAGGCCGTGTGGGCGCACAACCGCGCGAAGCCGTCCGACCCCGCGGAGGCGGTCTATCCCCGCGACGGCACCCTCTTCCTCGACTATCCGGTGATGCCGGTCAACGACACGCCGCCGGTCCGGCGGTTCGAGCAGGCGCTGCGCACCGACGAGGCCCGCAGGGTGTTCCAGACGCACGGTTTCCGCGACCCGGACGGCGACCCGCCGCCTTCCTTCGCCGACGCCGACGGCGTGGACGCCTGGCTGCCGCCCGAACTTCCCGTCCCGGAGCCGCGCGAGGTCAGGCAGGTCGCACAGGCATGGGCACGCCTGGCGCTCGGCTCCCGCATGCTGTCACTGATCGACGTGTCCGGCTCGATGGCCCGGCCCGTGCCCGGCACGAAGCTGACCCGGCTGCAGGCGATCGCCCAGGCGTCCCAGCAGGGCCTCGCCCTCCAGCCGGACGACACCGAACTCGGCCAGTGGATCTTCTCCACGGAGATGGCCGGCGACCGCGACTGGCGGGTCACCGTGCCGATGGGCCCTCTCGGCAGCCGCATAGGCTCGACGACCCGCCGCCAGCGCATCCTGAGCACCCTCACGTCCCTGCGCCCGAAACCGGACGGCGACACGGCCCTCTACGACACCCTCCTGGCCGCCGTCCGCTACATGCGCCGCACCTACAAGCCGGAGATGGTCAACACGGTCCTGGTCTTCACCGACGGCCGCAACGAGGACCCTGACGGCCCCACCCTCCAGACGACTTTGACGGCCCTGCGCAAGGACCGGGACCCGGCCCGTCCCGTACAGATCATCGTCATAGGCTTCGGCCCGGACGTGGACACCACCGAACTACGCAAGATCGCCAACGCGACGGGCGGCAGCGTCTACACCGCGCACGCCCCGCAAGACATCCTGCGAATCTTCGGCCAGGCCACAGCCCGCCGCCTATGCGCCCCCACCTGCTAAGAGAACGGCCCCCCGGACCAACACAGACGCCTCTTGGACGAGCACGATTCATACCCTCTTGGACCAGACCCGCGCCGTGGCCACCGACCGAAGCGACGGCCACGGGCAGGCACGCGGAGGGCGCTCTGCGCCCGGAGCGGGCATGCCCGGCGACGCAGGCGACCGCAGCGACGCCACACACGCCCGCACAGGCACGACAGACCGCAACAGCGGCGCGAGGATCGCCTGCGTCGCTAACGGGGGTTCCAGGGGGTCGCCCCCCTGGGGATTACCTTGCAGCCTCCATCGCCTGCTTCACCGCGGCGCGCTTCTCGCGGAGCTTGGCGAGGG
>NZ_JBIQHY010000168.1:8596-11179 GCF_044508335.1 Actinomadura sp. | reverse complement strand
GCAGCCGCAGCCGCGGCGGCGGCCCGCGCCCGAGCAGCCGGCGCCGTCGCACGTCCCGCCGCCGCGCGCCCGGCACGGCGCGCCTCCCCCGCCGTCCACGTCGACCCGCACCGCGCCGGCGCAGGGCGCACCGAAGCGTCCCGCGAACCGGGCGCTGATCGGCGTCGCCGCGGCCGCGCTGACCGTCATCGTCGGCATCGGCGCCTGGGCGCTCACCGGCAACGGCGGCGGCGAGCCCAAGGACGGCGGCGTCACCGACAAGTCCAAGACCAGCGCGCCGCCCCAGCCGACCGTCGTGAAGCTCCAGGCTGCCGGCGCGACCGCCGTCCAGGACTCCAAGCCCGACCACCAGGACACCTCGATCTCCAAGGACGTCGGCTCCGTCATCGACGGCAAGCCGAGCGGCCGCTGGGAGACCCAGCGGTACGCCGACTCCGGCTTCGGCAACTACTCCAAGGGCCTCGGCGTCCTGCTCGACATGGGCAAGCCCGTCACCGTGGCCAGCGTCAAGATCTACTCGCCGGTGACCGGCGGGATGCTGCAGGTCCGGGTCGGGGACTCGCAATCCCCCGGCGATCTGAAGCGCGTCGGCCAGCAGCCCGCCAACGGAGGCGAGCTGACCATCACCGCCTCACCGCGGGCCACGGGGCAGTACGTCCTCGTCTGGTTCACCTCGCTGCCCTCGTCGCCCCTCCCCAAGGGCAGGCTCGGCGAGGTCACGGTCTACGGCACAACCGGCTGACCTTCGTCCACAGGGTGGACAAGGGCTGTGACGTGGAGTTGCTCTTGTCTGTATCGTGCCTGTGAGCAGAATGTCCCCTCGCCCCCAGGAACCTGTGGTGCAATCCCCAGCAGCCGGTCGTGGACGTCCGGCGCCGAACGGGCGTCCCGAACGAGAAAGCGGTCGCTCATGACGTCGGTGAGCATGCATCGCGTCGGCGAGGTGCCCGACAAGGAACTCCTCGCCCGCCACGCCCAGGGGGACCCGCACGCGTTCGCCGAACTGGTCCACCGGCACCGCGACCGCATGTGGGCGGTCGCGCTGCGCACCCTCGGCGACCCGGAGGAGGCGGCCGACGCGCTGCAGGACGCGTGTCTTTCGGCGTTCCGCGCGGCCGGGCGGTTCCGCGGGGACGCCGCCGTCACCACCTGGCTGCACCGCATCGTGGTGAACGCGTGCCTCGACCGCATCAGGCGCAAGTCCGTCCGGCCGGCGACGCCGATGGGCGACGACGCGACCTTCGACGCCGTCGCGCCGAAGATGCCCGACCCGACGGACGCGCACGGCGTCTCCCTCGACGTCCGCACCGCGCTGGAGCAGCTTCCGTTCGAGCAGCGCGCCGCCCTCGTCCTCGTCGACATGATGGGCTACTCCGTCGACGACGCCGCGCGGGTCATGGAGGTCCCCGCGGGCACGATCAAGAGCCGCTGCGCGCGTGGACGCGCCCGGCTCGCGCCGCTTCTCACCCACCACCGGAACCGACGGGATCGCAAAAACGTCGGAGGTGTGGAAGGAGGTGGCATGCCCAAGTGAACCCCGCACACTACGACTACGACGTCCTGGCCGACTTGGCCGAGGGACTGCTCGAAGACGACGAAGCCGCCTCCGTCAACGCGCACCTGGATACCTGCGCCGAATGCCGTGAGCTGTCCGCCGACCTTGCGGACGTCTCCCGGATCCTGGCGGAGGCACCCGTACCGTCCATGCCCGCCGAGCTGGCCGAGCGCATCGACACCGCCATCGCCGCGGAGTCGATGCACAAAGCCACCGTGGTGAGCATGGAGCAGCGGCGCGGAAGGCGGCATTGGCGGATTCTGTCGGCCGCGGCGGCGGCGGTCATCGTCGTCGGCGGCGGCGCGACGGTCGGCACGATGGCATTGGACGGCGTGAACGGCGACCACGGACAGGCCTCGGCTCCCGCACAGGATAATCCCGACCAATCCGGTTCAGAAAAGGGGATGGGGCCGAACGCCGCGCCGGCCGCGGCTTTCACGGTCGCCCGCAGCGGCACCGACTACCGCGCCGGCACCCTCGGCTCCCAGGTGGACCGGCTGCTCGCCGACGGGCAGAAGCTGCGGGCCGCGTCCGGCCCGCCGTCCGCGCAGCTCAGGGGATGCGTCAACGGCGTCACCCGCGGCCGGACGCCCGCCCTCGTCGACGCGGCGAAGTACGAGGGGACCGCCGCGACCGTCATCGCCGTCCCCGGCGACCACTCCGGCAAGTGGAACATCTGGGTCGTGGGAACCGACTGCTCCGCGCAGAACCAGCACGTCCTGAAGACGCTGAAGAACGCCTGACGCGAGCCCCGCCGTTCTCGGGCCCACCCCCGAGAACGGCCCCACCAAACCCCAAGCCGAGCACCATGGCCTCCCCAGGCCACACGCCGACGGCCACCAGCACGCCCGGCCATCCAGCGCATTGAACAAGCGGCCACCCGAATGCCGCTCTCCGGTGAACCTGCCCCGCCGGCAGCCCGACCCCGCCGGCCTGATCAGTGAAGTGCCGGACGGGAACCGGGGTGGCGACCTATGGCCAGCCGGCGGGTCGCGCCGCCCGCCTGCGCCATCACCGCACTCAACGCC
>NZ_JBIQHY010000168.1:2854-8496 GCF_044508335.1 Actinomadura sp. | reverse complement strand
CGCGCGTGCCGCCCTCGCGCCCTCGGCATGGCACGTCGTGGCGCGTGGTGCTAGAGCGAGTCGAGGAAGGCCAGGGCGGTCGTCCAGGCGCTTTCGGCGGACTCGGCGTCGTAGTCGGGGAGGTCCGGGTCGGTGAAGAGGTGGCCGGCGCCCCGGTAGCGGTAGACCTCCACGTCCGCGCCCGCCTTGCGCATCTGCAGGTACCAGGTGTTCAGCCAGTCGACGGGCTCCCAGGTGTCGGGGTCGGCGACGTGCAGTTGCACCGGGACCTCGGTGGTCGCGCCCTCCGCGATGTCGGACGTGCCGTGCATCAGCAGCAGGCCGCCGGCCTTCTCGTCCGCGAAGGCGAGGTTCTGCGCGATGGAACCGCCGAGGGAGAAACCCGCATAGACGAGGCCGCCGTCACCGATGAGGGGCGCGGCCGCCCGGACGGCGCGGCGCAGCAGCTCGTCCCGGCCGATCTCCTCCTTGATCTCGATGCCGGCCTCGGGGTCGTCGACGACCCGCCCGTCGTACAGGTCGGGGACGTGGACCTCGTGTCCCGCCGCGCGGAGCCGGTCCGCCGCCTGGTGCACCGCTGGACGCAGCCCGTACATCGAGTGGAGAAGCAGAATGCGTGCCATGCACCACACCCTAGAGGGGATGCACGCTGGTGGACGGCTGGCCGGGGTGTCCTGGGAATCCCCGGGCCCTAGGATCGGTTGACGCGAGTGGCAGGCCGGGTCGTGCGGCACCGACGGCCAACGAGGAGAGGCGCAGAACAGTGAGCGACGTCCGTAACGTGATCATCATCGGGTCCGGCCCCGCGGGCTACACGGCCGCCATCTACGCGGCTCGCGGCGACCTCAAGCCGCTGGTGTTCGAGGGGTCGGTGACGGCCGGCGGTGCGCTGATGAACACCACCGACGTGGAGAACTTCCCCGGCTTCCCCGACGGGATCATGGGTCCGGACCTGATGGACAACCTGCGCAAGCAGGCCGAACGCTTCGGCGCCGAACTGATCACCGACGACGTCACCGAGGTCGACCTGACCGTCGACCCCAAGGTCGTCAAGGTCGGGGACGAGACGTACCTGGCCAAGGCCGTGATCGTGGCGACCGGGTCGGGCTACCGCGAGCTGGGCCTGCCGGACGAGAAGCGGCTGTCGGGCCGCGGCGTGTCGTGGTGCGCGACGTGTGACGGGTTCTTCTTCCGCGAGCAGGACATCGCCGTGGTCGGCGGCGGCGACACCGCGATGGAGGAGGCGATCTTCCTGACCAAGTTCGCCCGGTCGGTGACGGTGATCCACCGGCGGGACGAGCTGCGCGCGTCCAAGATCATGCAGGATCGGGCCTTCTCCAACGACAAGATCCGGTTCCTGTGGGACAGCGAGGTCACGGCCATCCACGGCGACGACCGCGTCACCGGGGTGACCGTCCGCAACACCAAGACCGGCGCGGAGTCGCAGCTGGAGGTCACCGGGCTGTTCATCGCGATCGGCCACGACCCGCGCAGCGAGCTGTTCGCCGGGCAGCTGGAGACCGACACCGACGGCTACCTGCTGGTGGACGCTCCGACGACGCGCACGAAGATCCCCGGGGTGTTCGCGTGCGGTGACGTGGTGGACCACATCTACCGGCAGGCGGTCACGGCGGCGGGCAGCGGCTGCGCGGCCGCCATCGACGCCGAACGCTGGCTCCAGGACCAGGGTGCCGCCGAAACCGTCCCCCAGGCCTGAACCACCGCCGCCCAGTCGGCACGGTCGCCCCGCCGGCGGGCTCGCGCGACCGACCGTCCAGATCGTCCAGCAGACTCGGCGAGGAACCCTCAACGCGGCCGGACGTGAACGTCAGGGCCTCCCGATCGGCGACCACGACCGACCAGCCGCCCGCCACCTCGGGCGACGGCAGACGGACCGCGTAGTCGGCGAACCGCTCCATCGGTAACGCAGACCTACCAGCCGGCAGGTTGCGACCAGCGGAGAGGCCGATGGGGCGGCCGCCCCATCGGCGCGGCGGGCGAGCGGTCGGCGGATGGACGGGCCGGGCGGCCACGACACCGGCGGCCGACGCCGGCGAAGGGCCTGCGCCGGCCGCGTGAGAGCAGAAGGAGAACCATGAAAGCCGTGACGGACGCCGACTTCGCCACCGAGGTGCTCGAGAACGACAAGCCCGTTCTCGTCGACTTCTGGGCCGAATGGTGCGGCCCGTGCCGGATGGTGGCGCCGATCCTGGAAGAGATCTCCAAGGAGCACGGCGACAAGATCGACATCGTGAAGATGAACATCGACGAGAACCCGCGGGTGCCGCAGGAGTACGGCATCATGCGGATCCCGACGATGAACCTCTACAAGGGCGGCGAGGTCGTCAAGCAGATCATGGGCGCCAAGCCGAAGGCCGCCCTGCTGCGGGATCTCGCCGACTACATCTGAGCCGCCTCCCGTCTCCCGCGGCGAGCGCGAAAGGTGTGGCCCGCACCCCGGCCGGGGTGCGGGCCACACGCGTCAAAGCCCTCAGATCCCCTCAGACCGGCCGTAGCGCCCCTTCCGGGGTCATGGAGCCCAGCAGCCGTTCCAGGGCCACCTCGACGTCCTCACGCCATGACAGCGCCGACTTCAGCTCCAGCCGCAGCCGCGGATACCGGTGATGCGGCCGGACGGTCTTGAACCCGACCGACAGCAGATAGTCGGCGGGCACCATGCACCCGCCCTCCTCGCCCTTCAGGTCGCCGAACGCCTCGATCGCCTTCACCGCGCGCCGGGTCAGGTCCTTGGCGACGCCCTGGACGAGCATCCGGCCGAGCCCGCCGCCCGCGAACTCCGGGAGGATGTGCGCGGTCATCAGCAGCACCGCGTCCGCGCTGACCGGGCTCGTCGGGAAGGCCACCGAGCGCGGCACGTACAGCGGCGGCGCGTACATCACGAAACCCGCCGGGACGTTGTCCACGTACGCGATCTTGCCGCAGCTGCCCCACTCCAGCAGCGTGGAGGAGATCCACGCCTCCTTCTCCAGGCCCGAGTCGCCGCTCTCCAGCGCGCGGTCCCGGCTGACCGGGTCCAGCTCCCAGAAAACGCAGCCGCGGCAGCGGTGCGGCAGATCATCGAGATTGTCCAGCGTGATGTTGACGAGACGACGCGACACCGGGTCGGCACCCCCTGTTGCGATCCTCGCCCGCCGGGCCTGGACCCTTGGCGGCGGAACTTCCCGGCAACCAACCGGGACCCGCGGGCATCGTATCGGACAGGAGTTTCCCCGACCGGGCGGCGCGCCACACCCGGAGCGTTCCGGCGCAGCGGCCATGCCGTAGTTTGCAGGGAAGCCATAACGCCTCGGAGGTGCCTCGTGGAACAGCATTCGCGTACGGACGTCTACGCCGATCGCTACGCCGCCCGCGCCGCCGGCATGGTGCCGTCCGAGATCCGCGCGCTGTTCGCGATGGTGGCCCGCCCGGAGATCGTCTCGCTCGCGGGCGGCGCGCCGTACGTGTCGGCCCTTCCGCTCGACGCCGTCGGAGAGATGATCGGCGACCTCGTCGCGGGCAAGGGCGCCGAGGTGCTGCAGTACGGGTCCGCGCAGGGGGACGAGCTGCTCCGCGAGCACATCTGCGAGGTCATGTCCCTCGAAGGCGTCCAGGCGTCCCCGGACGACGTGGTCGTCACCGTCGGCGCGCAGCAGGCGCTCGACCTCATCACCAAGATCTTCGTGAACCCGGGTGACGTCGTCCTCGCGGAGGCCCCGTCCTACGTCGGCGCGCTCGGCACGTTCGCGTCCTACCAGGCCGACGTCGTCCACGTGCCGCTGGACGAGGGCGGGCTCATTCCGTCCGCGCTGCGCGAGACGCTCTCGTCGCTCCGCGCGCAGGGGCGCACCGTCAAGTTCCTGTACACGGTGCCGACGTTCCAGAACCCGGCGGGCGTCACGCTCACCACGGCGCGGCGCGCCCAGATCCTGGAGATCTGCGCCGAATACGACGTGCTGATCGTCGAGGACAACCCGTACGGGCTCCTCGGCTTCGACGGCGAGCCCATGCGCGCCCTGCGCGCGGACGACTCCGAGCGCGTCCTCTACCTCGGCTCGTTCTCCAAGACGATCGCGTCCGGGCTGCGCGTCGGGTGGGTGCTGGCGCCGCACGCGGTGCGGGCGAAGCTCGTCCTGGCCGCCGAGTCCGCGATCCTGTGCCCGTCGAACTTCTCCCAGCTCGCCGTCCGCGAGTACCTCGCCACGCAGCCGTGGCGGGAGCAGATCAAGAGCTTCCGCGAGCTGTACCGGGCACGCCGTGACGCGATGCTGGAGTCCCTCGACCAGCTGATGCCGGACGGTTGCACGTGGACGCGGCCCGCGGGCGGCTTCTTCGTCTGGCTGACGCTCCCCGAGGGGCTCGACTCCAAGGCGATGGCCCCGCGCGCGATCGCCGAACGGGTCGCCTACGTCCCGGGGACGGGCTTCTACGCGGACGGCACCGGCCACCGGCACATGCGGCTGTCGTACTGCTTCCCCGAGCCGCACCGGATCCGGGAGGGCGTCCGGCGGCTCGCGACGGTGGTCGAGAAGGAGATCCGGCTCCGCGACATGTTCGGCGGGTCGGTCGGCGGCGGCTCCACCGGCGTCCAGGCTCCCGGCCCGGACGTCGTCTGAAGGTTTCACGTGAAACGCGCGACCGCCGCCGTCGGCCGGCGGTCGCACACGACACCAGCAAGAGGGGCAGTGCGGTGGAACTCGGGCATGTCGTCGTCCTCGCCGGGGGGTTGTCGTACGAGCGCGAGGTGTCGCTCCGGTCCGGCCGACGCGTCACGGACGCGCTGCGCGCCCGCGACATCCCGGTCGAACTGCGCGACGCCGACGCGACGCTCCTGGACTCGCTGACGGACGACCCGCCGGACATCGTCTTCCCCGTCCTGCACGGCGCCACCGGCGAGGACGGCTCGATCCGCGACGTCCTCGAACTCATCGGCGTGCCGTATCTCGGCGCCCGTCCGGACGCCTGTCGTGTCGCCTGGGACAAGCCGACCGCCAAGTCCGTCGTCCGCCGCGCCGGCCTCCGCACCCCCGAGTCGGTCGCCCTCCCGAAGGAGGTCTTCCACGACCTGGGCGCCGCGTCCGTCCTCGACCGCATCGTCGGCGCCCTCGGCCTCCCCCTCTTCGTGAAGCCGACCCGTGGCGGCTCGGCCCTCGGCGCCTCCGTCGTCCGCGAGCCGTCCGAACTGTCCGCCGCCATGGTCGCCTGCTTCGCCTACGGCGACGCGGCCCTCATCGAGCGCTACATCGCCGGCACGGAGGTCTCCGTCAGCGTCATCGAGCAGGACGGCACCCCCACCGCCCTCCCCGCCGTCGAGATCGTCGCTCCCGGCGCCCTCTACGACTACACGGCCCGGTACGACGCGGGCGACACCGAGTTCATCACTCCGGCGCGCCTGGCTCCCGATGCCGCGACCCGTGCCACCTCCGCCGCCGTCACCGCCCACCGCGCCCTCGGGCTCCGCGACATCTCCCGGACCGACCTCATCGTCACCCCCGAAGGCGAGGTCTACTTCCTGGAAGTCAATGTCGCCCCCGGCATGACGGAGACCAGCCTTCTCCCCCGAGCCATCAGCGTCGCCGGCCTGGACCTGGGCGAAGTCTGCGAGTCCCTACTCCTGGCCCGCCTAGCCTGACACCCCCCGCGCA
>NZ_JBIQHY010000168.1:0-2754 GCF_044508335.1 Actinomadura sp. | reverse complement strand
TTCCGCATCCAGCAGATCCAGGCCGCCCACGTCCACCCACGCGGATGGCCAGACGCCCCATCCTGGAGCACCTGCGGCATGTCCCAGTGGTAGAGGGTGGCGCGAGGCCCGGCACGGAGCGTGCGGTGTCCGGAGGACTCAGGGCGCGAGCCACGGGCGCAGGCGCGCTCTCTCAACTCTTTCCGGGCGCGCATCGTGAGCCGTGGACCCGCCGCGCGTCCCTCCCCGAGGAGGATCCGCAGCCAGCCGAGACACCGATTCGCACATGCTTACCCAGGCGGCTGAGCGCGGGGGCGTCGATGTGGAGGCCCAGGGCATGGAAACCGCCGCAACGAGGAGCCGACCGCCGGGAGATCGCCGGCGAGCTTGACGGCCGACACGCCATCGGCAGCGCGTCCTCCTTTGACAGCCCCAGCGTCGCGGATCGGCGGAACGGTGCGCCCACGGGTGGACGCGCCGCCAAGTCACGGGCCTGCTGCACCGAGCGGCAGACGGGGATGCGCCGGCTCGACGTCTAGGGCGGACCGCGATCTTCGGAGTCCCGGTTTCACGTGAAACAGCCTCCGCGCCCCGCTCTCGGGCTGAGCGATGCACCTTGGCCAGATGGGTGTTTCACGTGAAACCGCCACGCACTCATGTACCGAGAGCCGGAGACCATCTCTGCGCTGTCTGGCGAGAGGGCTTGTTCTCAACTATCGGGCTGCCGTGCCGCAGTGCCCGGGTCGTTGGGGGCGGTGGCTGTGGGCGGTGCCGCCTTGTTCTTAGATCGGCCGATCAGAACGTTCACGCCCTCTCCCGAGAGGTACGGGAGCGCTGCCGCATCACGTCCAGAGATGAGGAGGACGATGGCCTTGAGCGGGCCGGAGATGGAGGGACCGTCACCACGCGACCACGATGCATCCGTGGCCGATACGCGGAGACCGCGCAGCCGCTTCTTGGCGCCGAAGCCGAAAGGCGGGGGGATCTGCCAGATGCGGTCGGCTGCAACCAGGGCCGGACGCTCCGGCATGGCGAAGTCGCGTCCGAGCGGTAGGAAGATGTCCTGAGCATGGACGAGGATGTCCAGCAATGGCTCCGTGGTCGTGGTGCCGGGAGCAAGTCGCCGTGAATCCGCGACCCGACGCACAATGCTGATCAGCTCGCCGTTCGGAAGGGCGGCACGGTCGATCGCCGTCTCGCGGATGAGCCTGTGGAAGCTCCCGCGCGCTCGTGCCAGCTCGCGCACTGCTGTCCCCAAGGTGATCTCCGGCGCGAGACCGACATGGGCGACGACGTCACGCACACGCCATCCCTCGCACAGCGAGGGCCGCTCCCACTCGTCCGGACTGAGGCTTGTGAGGGCCTCCGCGACGGCCAGACGCTGTTCCCTGATGTGCCGCCACATCTCTTCGCGATCCAACCGGACCTCCCTGAAGGTCGAATTCATGGGAGCCCTTCCGCCGGAACATATTGGGCGCCATGTCCCCACGTCCACTGCCCGGGAGATGGACCGCCGCCGCACAAGACGCTGGGAAGCGTCCGTCGCGCTCGATGAGCCTGGGTCGTCGTGGCCCCCGCTCTCGACGATGCTTCGGTCCGCCGCCGGCTCCAGGGGATCCGCCCTCTGGATCTGCCCGCGAGTTCGTTCGGTGATGCGACCTTGAGGGCGCAACCCCGGTATGGAGGACGAGGCCGTGCGGTCTGGAGATGAGTCTTGGCCAGCGAGTGTTTCACGTGAAACCACCACGCGATGATGGGCGTGAGCTCCTGCTTGTGCTGTGTGCCGAGCTTTCTGCGCCCGCGCTGAGACCGTGTGGCCGCCCGGGTGCCATGTGCATACGCCTGCGCGCTTCCCAGGGGTCCTGTTGATGTGTCCTCGGCTCGCCGGCTGCCACCCCTGGGCAGGACCAGCCAGCAACACTCCGCGAGCCCGCGCTCTGCACCGGCGCTAGACGGGGCACGCCCGGCAGACTCACGCCCGACCAGATGCACATTCGGCAGCCGGACCCGCCCAACCGGCGCTCGTAGACCAGCGCTCGACAAACCTGCTTGCGCGCCGCCAGGCGTGCCGATGCCGGCGGCTGTGATCCGCTCACCGCCGGGACTCGCCGTCTCGCGAGCGAGCATCGCTTTGAGCGTCCATCCGCGGGCACGCCCCTTACCGCGCCGCCTGCGACCCCCACCGGGCAAGACGGTGATTGACCGTGCCGCCCTTCCGAGCGTCGAGCTGATCAACATCGGGCGTCGGGTTGCGGAATCAAACCGGACTTGTTCCCGGCACCCCCAACCACGGAACCGCTCCTGGGCATCCTCGGCCACGTTCGAACGCCACTCACGCTTGTCTTCTCCCGAGGGCGTGCCGGTGCCGACGACGTGCCCTCCGCTAGCCAGTCGGACCCGCCTCGCCCACCAGAGAGAGCGCGCATAGCTAAAGGCGGCCCGTTCGTGCGAATGTCTCTCGCCGCGCCGCACGCGTCCCCCTCTGGCGGCTCGAACGCCATCCCTGCCTCCTGCCGAGGCATGCCGGTGCCCACGGCATGCCTTCCACCAGCCGGTCATACTCGCCCGCTCACTAGAGCGAGCGCGAATGGCTAAGGGCGCGTCTTCGTGCGAACGTCTCTCACCGCGCCGCCCGCTCTCCGATAGCGACTGTGTCCCCCGCTTTCTCCCGGGGGTGTATTCGTGCTGGGGGCGTGCGATCGGCTGGTCGGCCTTGGGCCCGCCGCCTCGCGGGAGAACGAGCATCGCGTTGAGCGTGCCCCACCGCGAGGCGTC
>NZ_JBIQHY010000042.1:47319-49594 GCF_044508335.1 Actinomadura sp. | reverse complement strand
GCGACCGTGACGCCGGCGAGCATGGCCGCCGGCGCGGGCGGCAGCCGCCGGATCCGGCGGCCCCAGAAGGCCGCGACCGACACGGCGCCGGTCGCCTCGACCTCCCGCAGCAGCAGATCGGTGATGAGGTGCCGGACGGCGCGAAGAGCAGGCCGATCCCGAGGAAGCCGCCGGGTGTGGAGCAGCAGGACGCCGGGGATCGCGACGCCCCGCAACCCGTCCTGCGCGAGCAGATGCGGCCCGCCCCCGGTGGCCTCGGTCGGTTGGACAGGCGTCATGCGGCCGGAGCGTGGTGCTCCCTGTCCGGCCGCCGTCCCTGCCGAGTCGCAGCCTTTCGCAGCGGCGCCGGCGAAGGCCGGTGATCCCTACGAGGTTCCCGAACCGGGGGTGTGCGTGCGGCTTCGCTGCTGCGCAGGGTCTTCCCGCGCGCGTTTCAGCTTCGCTGTTCCAGCGTGGCCAGGTGGGCCTGGACGGCGTCCAGGTCGTCCTCGCTGAAGACCGTGATGCCGGAGCGCTGGAGGAGAGCGGTCGTCACACCGGTGCCCGGTGACGAGGTCCCGGTGAAGGTGCCGTCGTAGACGCGGTGGCTGCCGCAGGACGGGCTGCCCTCCTTGAGCAGGGCCGTGCGCGCACCGGACCGCCGGGCCGCGTCCAGTGCGAGCCGGGCCCCCTGGAGGAACTCGCCGGTGACGTCCCTGCCGGTACCGGTCAGGACGCGGGCCGTGCCGTCCAGGACGTCGCCGCCGTCGCCGCCGACGATCTCGGCGGGCTGGCGCGGAACGGTCAATCCACCCGATATTTCGGGGCAGAATGGGACGAGGCGCCCTTCCCTGCGCCAGCGTTCGAAGAGGTCGCCTCCCACTGGCTTGGCTGCGCCGTCGTAGCGGACGGGTCGCCCTGCCAAGCAGGAGCTGACCAGGATGCGTTCCACGGCGTCCAGCCTATGCCGGTCTCCCCGCCAGGGCGCCCGTGTGAGCTGCGTCACTGTTTGGATCGGTCCGTCGACCTGGGGTAAACCCGTAGACCAACTAGATATCCACACATAGGTGGCAATTTTGGAGAACTCGGCGGACGCCGGCACCGGAGCGTCCCGCATGCTCGAGAACATCCGGGCGATCACTGACGAGGCGTTCGCCCACATGCGCATGGACGAGTTCCTTGACACGCTGCTCGAGCGCGTCCGCGAGATCCTCGGCGTGGACACTGCCGTCGTGCTGCTCCTCGACCGGCAGCGGCGCATCCTCGTGGCGGCGGCCGCGAAGGGCATCGAGGAGGAGGTCAGACAGGCGGCCCACGTCCCCCTGGGGTACGGGTTCGCCGGCCGCGTCGCGACGGAGCTGCGGCCCGTCTACGTCCCGGACGTGTCCGTCGCCGGCCTCTACAATCCCCTGCTGATGGAGCGGGGGCTCCGGTCCCTGCTCGGCGTGCCGCTCATCAGCGGCGGCAGGCTGCTCGGCGTCCTGCACGTCGGGACGCTCGCCCCTCGCCGGTTCACCACGGACGACACCGAGTTCCTCCAGCTCGCCGCCTCGCGCGCCGCCCTGGCCGTGCAGTCGCTGCAGATCCGGGACGAACGCTCCGGGGCGATGGAACTGCAGCACAGCCTCGTGCCGGCCGCGCCTCCCGACTTCCCGGGCGCCGAGATGTCCGCCCGATACCGCCCCGGCAAGGCCGACGTCGGCGGCGACTGGTATGACGTGTTCCCGCTGCCTTCCGGCGAGATCGGCATCGTCATGGGGGACGTCGCCGGGCACGGCATCGGCGCCGCCGTGGTCATGGGCCGGATGCGCAGCACGCTGCGGGCCTATGCGCTCGACAGCGACGATCCCGCCGAGGTCCTGCGCAAGCTCGACCGGAAGATGCAGCACTTCGAACCGGACGCGACCGCGACCGTGGTGTACGGGGTGTGCGATCCGGGGTTCGAGCGCGTCCGGCTGTCGTCGGCGGGCCACCTCCCGCCGGTGATCGCCGTGCCCGGCGAGCCCGCGCGCACCGTCGACGCCAAGCCGGACGTCCTCATCGGCATCGGCGCCGGCGTGCCCCGCCGGACGATGACCGTCGAGCTCCCGCCCGGCGGTCTGCTGTGCTTCTACACCGACGGCCTGGTGGAGCGGCGGGGAGCCTCGCTGAACACCGGCATCGACCGGCTGTGCGCCGCGGTGTCCGCGGGCCCGCCCGAGCAGGTCGGCGCCGCGGTGATGGCGGCGCTGATCGGCCGCGAGCAGGCCGAGGACGACGTCGCGCTGCTCATCGTCCGGCGCGCCCCCGCCTGACC
>NZ_JBIQHY010000042.1:0-47219 GCF_044508335.1 Actinomadura sp. | reverse complement strand
GGGTCACTTGCCGGAGCGGATCCGGTCCACCGCGATCTGGGCGACGCGGACGGCCGCGCCCGGGTTGAGGCGGACGCCGCGCCACGCGAGCCGGCCGTGCGCGGGCGCGACGATGAGCGCCTGGTTCTTCGCGACGCCGCGCATGATGTCGCGCGCCAGCTTCTCGGCCGTGTAGAGGCGCGGGGACGCCTTGGCGATGTCGCCGGTCGCGTCGCCGCTCAGCGCCGTCTCGGGCAGGTCCGGATTGACGTTGTGCAGCAGCGGCGTGTCGACGAAGGACGGGCAGACGACGCTGACCTTGACGCCGCGCCCGGCGGCCTCCGCGCGCAGGCCGAGTGACAGGCCGACGACGGCGTGCTTGGTGGCGGTGTAGGGGATGCCGATCGGCATCGGGACGAGCCCGGCCAGCGACGCGGTGTTCACGATGTGGCCGCCGCGCTGCTCCAGCATGATCGGGTAGGCGGCGTGGACGCCGTGCACCACGCCCTTGAGGTTGATGTCGATGGCGCGGTTCCAGTGGTCGAGGGTGAGCTCCTCGGCCAGCCCGCCGATCGCGATGCCGGCGTTGTTGAACACCAGGTCGAGCCGCCCGTGGTCGGCCTTCACGCCCTGGTAGAGGTCGGCGACGGCACCGGCGTCGGTGACGTCGAGGGCGGCGGAGGACGCCTTGCCCTTGCCGAGGGTGTTCAGCCTGTCCGCGACCTTCGCGGCGCCCTCGGCGTTGATGTCGGCGACGACGACGGTGTCGCCGCGCGCCGCCAGGGACGTGGCGATCGCACGGCCGATGCCGGATGCGCCTCCGGTCACGATCGCGATGCTCATTGCGCGCTCCGCTCGGTTGAAACCGCGGGCCCGGGTCGGTGGGGAGTCGGACCCCGGCCCGCGGTGGCTAATTAGATTGAATGTTCAATTGTGCGCGATTCTAGGGCGGGCGTCCTGCCCGCCGATAGTCACGCGCCGACGAAACCGCGCCGGGAGTTCCGCTGCTCGGCGTCAAGCGGCCCGGCGTCGAGCGGCCCGGCGTCCGGCGATCCGGTCTCGCGCGGCTCGATCTGGAAGTCGCCGGGGTTCAGCCTGCGGGTGCGCAGCCAGAAGTTCAGCGTGGACGCGGGCCACGCCGCCCGGTTCACGCCGGCCCGGTCGAGGTACCAGCTGTCGCAGCCGCCGGCGACCCAGACGGCGCCCTCGGACCTGCGCTGCACCCACCGGTTGAACCGGTCCTGGACGGACGGCTTCACCGAGATCCGCGCGCCGCCCGCCGCGTCCAGCATCGCCAGGCACTGCAGGACGTACCGGACCTGCGCCTCGATGATGAAGATCATCGAGTTGTGGCCGAGCCCGGAGTTCGGGCCGAGCAGCAGGAACATGTTGGGGAAGCCCGCCACCGTGACGCCGAGGTGGGCTTCGATGCCGTCCTTCCAGGCGTCCTGGATCTTCAGGCCGTGCCGGCCGACGATGTGCGCGCCGTCGAAGGCGTCCGTGACGTGGAAGCCGGTGCCGAAGATGATCGCGTCGGCCTCGTGCTCGCGCCCGTCCCGCGTGACGACCGAGTGCTCGCGGACCTCGGCGATGCCCTCCGTCGTCAGCTCGACGTTGGGCCGCATCAGCGCCGGGTAGTAGTCGCTCGACACCAGCGTCCGCTTGCAGCCCATCGTGTAGTCGGGCGTCAGCTTGCGGCGCAGGTCCTCGTCCGGCACCTGCCGGGCGAGATGCCACCGCGCGAGCGAACTGGCCGCCTTGAGCAGCCGCGGGTTCTTGAACCCGAGGACGAAGCTCTCCTGCACGAGGTAGATGCCGTTGCGGTAGCCGCGCTGCACGAGCGGGACCCGGCGGAACAGCGCCCGCTCCAGCCCGGTGATCCGCCGGTCGGGTTTCGGCAGGATCCACGGCGGCGTCCGCTGGAACACCGTCAGATGCCTGACGCGCTTCGCGATCTGCGGGACGAACTGGATCGCGGACGCGCCCGTCCCGATCACCGCCACCCGCTTGCCGGTCAGGTCGTAGGAGTGGTCCCACTCGGCGGAGTGGAACGTCTTCCCCTTGAACGAGGCGAGCCCCGGCAGGTCGGGGATGCTCGGGTGGTGCAGCGGCCCCATCCCGGCGACCAGCGCCCGCCCCCGCACGACCTCCTCGCCGTTGACGGTCACCCGCCAGGTGTCGGTCGCGTCGTCGTACTCCGCCCCGGTCGCCTCGGCGTTGAACCGGATGTGCTGCGCCAGCTCGTACTTGCCGACGACGTCCTTGATGTACTGCAGGATCTCGCCCTGCTCCGGGAACATCCGCGACCAGTCGGCCTTGGGCTCGAACGAGTAGGAGTACAGCAGCGACATGATGTCGCAGGCGCAGCCCGGGTAGGTGTTCTCCCGCCACGTCCCGCCGACCTCGTCCGCCTTCTCCAGGATGACGAAGTCGTGCACGCCGGCCTTCTTCAGCCCGATCGCCATGGCGAGGCCGGAGAAGCCCGTCCCGATGATGACGGCCTTGTAGGCGCCGCCCGGCCCCGCCGCGGGCGTCACCACGGCGGGGCCCGCCTGGATCCCGGCCATGCTCACGCGGCCTCGGGAGACTCGAGCGGCCGGCGCGTGCCGGGCTCGTCCCAGATGCCGAACGCCTTCCAGACCCGCTTGTTGACCGGGGTGATCACGCCCAGCTCGGCCATCAGGTCGCGGATCTTGCCGACGGAGTTGGAGATCTCCGCCTGCGACGCCGGGTTCTTGTACGCGGCGCGGACGACGTCCTTCGGGATGTTGAAGTGCCGCACCATCGGCCCGGGCGGGGACAGCATGATCCGCGCCATCACGCCGAGCACGACCGGCGTCGCGACGCCGAGGATGCGGCGGCGCAGCGGGTTCATGTTGGGCACCCGGTGCTTGAGGTAGTGCCGGGCGAACGAGATGTGCCGGGCCTCCTCCGCGATGTGGATCTTCATGATCGTCTCTTCGAGGGGGTGCTTGATGTGCCCGCCCTTGAGGGACTTGCGCTGGACGTAGTCGATCGGGTCCTCGCCGCCGAGCACGAACACGAAGAACATCTCGGTGCTGACCAGCGGGATCCACGGCGCGGCCTGCGCGATGAAGCTGAGCGACCGCGGCATGCCGCGGATCGGCATCCCCGTCCGGTTCACGAACTCCTGGAACATCATCCCGTGGTGACATTCCTCGGTCGTCTCGTGGTAGACGTACCGGAACTCGGGCCGCCCGTTCGGCAGCCGGTAGGCGTAGTTGAGCAGCCCGCGCTTCAGCAGGTTCTCGAACTGCAGGCCGATCTTCATCGCGGTCGCGACCCGCCACAGCCCGATCTGCGCCTGGATCTCCGGCGGCTGCGACCGGTACCACGCGGTCTCGCCGAGCCGGTCGAACGGCGGGAGCACCCAGCGCGGATCGTTCTTGTCGACGGTGAACTCGGGGTCGTCCCACGGGATGTCGGCGTAGGCCTCCCAGTGCTTCTCCACCGACGCCTTGTTCAGGCGGTCGATGACGCCGAGGTACGACTTCTTGTCCTTGACCTGCACGCGGAGCTCGCCGGCGAGGTCGGTGGGGGCTTTCGGCATGTGAGGCGCTCCCTCGGGGTGCTGCGGCCGGCTCGCCGGGAGGACGGGCCGGCGGGGTGTTACCGGAGGTGGGGTCGGGGTCGGGGCGGGGTCAGTGCTCGGACGACGCTCCGGCGGGCGTGTCGGGCATCGGCCCGCCGGTCGG
Source organism: Actinomadura sp. (assembly GCF_044508335.1). NCBI lineage: Bacteria > Bacillati > Actinomycetota > Actinomycetes > Streptosporangiales > Thermomonosporaceae > Actinomadura > Actinomadura sp. The sequence continues at coordinate 43,524 of NZ_JBIQHY010000042.1, read as the reverse complement.
CGTGCCCGGCTGCGGGACGATCAGCTGCGCGACGTCCTTCACCTGGCGCAGCACGGCGGCCTGGTGGCCCTCCGCGTCGCAGTCCAGGCCGTTCTGTATGGACAGCCCGACGAACATCGCGAACAGGGCGCGCAGCATCGTCGGGACGAAATCGGGGGCCAGCTCGTTCTCCGGGAACAGCCGCTCGAACGTCTCCAGGATGACCTGGAGGATCCGCTCGTTCAGGTCGATGCACAGCGGCCGCAGCTCGTCGTCGGTGCGGGCCGCCACGGCCAGCTCCATCAGCGCCTTCGCCGGGGGGCCGCGGAACACCTCCCACAGCAGGTCGAGGGCGCCGGAGACGTTGCGCCGCTCGGGCGGCAGCACCGCGAACGCCGTCTCGTACGCCAGGCGCTGCGCCTCCAGCAGGTGCTCCAGCGCGGCGGCGACCAGCACCATCTTCGTCGGGTAGTGGTGCTGCTGCGCCCCGCGCGACACGCCGGCGCGGCGGGCCACCTCCGTGGTGGACGTCCCGGACCAGCCGAGGTCGACGAGGCACTCCATGGTCGCCTCCAGGAGCCTCGCCTGCGTCCGCGAGCGGCGTTCCTGCTGCGTGCGGCGCCCGGAGGAGCCGTGGCGGCGGCGTCGGCGGCTGCTTACTGCCATGACTGGGACGGTACGAGCCGACAAACAAGCAAGCAAGCCTGCATGTATGTTGTCCCGGTCACAATTGGACATCGAGTCTTGTTGATCTCGGCGAGTACCGCGGCGGACGTAGCCGGGACGCGGCGGCTGCGTCCGGGGGAGCAGTGCGGGTGCCTCTCCTCGCCCGACGACGGAGGCCATGGCGCCCGGCCACGATCCGGGGCATGGGAAACGCAGCAGAAGCAAGACGATCGATCAACGAGACCGGAACGAGCGAAGCGGGCCGCGGGGCCGCCTCCCGGCAGGGAGCCGCCGGCGGGGCGCGGACCGTCCGCCTCGGCAAGGTGTACGGGTCCGGTGACATGGCGGTGCGCGCGCTCGACGACGTCACCGTGGAGTTCCCGGCCGGCCGCTTCACCGCGATCATGGGCCCGTCCGGCGCCGGCAAGTCCACGCTCATGCACTGCGTGGCCGGGCTGGAGGACGCCACGTCCGGCAAGGTCTACGTCGGCGACCAGGAGCTCGGGGCGCTGTCGGACCGGCGGCTCACCAGGCTCCGGCGCGAGCGCATCGGGTTCGTGTTCCAGGCGTTCAACCTGATCCCGACCCTGACCGCGCGGGACAACATCGTGCTGCCGCTGACGCTGGCGGGCTCGAAGCCGGACGGGGAGTGGTTCGACACGATCGTCCGCGTCCTCAAGCTGGGGGACCGGCTGTCGCACCGGCCGTCCGAGATGTCGGGCGGGCAGCAGCAGCGGGTCGCGCTGGCGCGCGCCCTGGTCACCCGCCCGCAGATCGTGTTCGCGGACGAGCCGACCGGCAACCTCGACTCCCGCACCGGCGCCGAGGTCCTCACGCTGCTCCGCGACGCGGTCGACGACCTCGGCCAGACCGTCGCGATGGTCACCCACGACCCGGTCGCCGCCGGGCACGCCGACGCGGTCGTGTTCCTCGCCGACGGCCGGATCGTCGACGTCATGGACGCGCCCACGCCCGCCCGGGTGCTGGACCGCATGCGCGGACTGGGGGACCACCGATGATCGGGCTCGTGTTCAAGGAACTGTGGGGACGCAAACGCCGGATGGCCGGCTCCCTGGTGGCGGTCTTCCTGGGCGTGACGTTCCTGACCGGGACGCTCGTCCTCGGCGACACGCTCGCGGCGAGCATCGACGGCTACTTCTCCAAGGCGTACGGCAACACCGACGTGACCGTCCGGAACGCGACCAAGGTGAGCGACGCGCCGTGGGGCGCGCGCGGGCAGATCGACGCGTCCGTCCTGGACGACGTCCGCAGGGTCGACGGCGTCGCCAACGCCGAACCGGGCATCCAAGGGTCGGGGCAGCTGCTCGCCAAGGACGGCACCACGATCCAGTCGCGCGGGCCGCGCCTCGCCGGCAACTGGGTGACCGACCCCGAGCTCAACCCCTACCACCTCGTGTCGGGGCGGGCGCCGCGCGCGCCGGACGAGGTCGTCATCAACAAGATGTTCGCCGACGAGGGCGACCTCAAGGTCGGCGACCGGACGGCGGTGCTCACGCCGCAGAAGGTCCCGGTGACCGTCGTCGGGATCAGCAAGTTCGGCGACGAGGACGCCTTCGGCGAGACGTCGTTCACGGCGTTCTCCCTGGAGGGGGCCCGCGAGCACGTCGCGAAGGGGACCGACCGCATCAGCAGCGTCGCGGTCCGCGCGGACGACGGGGTCGGCCAGGCCGAACTGGCGTCCCGCATCGAGCCGGTGCTGCCCGCCGGGGTCGAGGCCGTCACCAACAAGGCGCAGGTCGAGGAGGGCATGAGCCTCGTCGAGAGCGGCTTCCTGCGGGTGTTCCGGATCGTCCTCGCCGCGTTCGGCGGGGTGGCGCTCCTCGTCGCCGCGTTCTCGATCCACAACACCTTCGCCATCACGATGGCGCAGCGGACCCGCGAGTCGGCGCTGCTGCGCGCCCTCGGCGCCGGACGCCGCCAGGTCGTCGCGATCGTCGGCTTCGAGGCCCTCGTGGTCGGCGGCGCCGCCACCGCCGCCGGGCTCGCCGGCGGCCTCGGCTTCGCGGCCCTGCTCCGGCAGCTGTTCACGCAGTTCCGGATCGGGATCGCGATGGAGGGCCTCACCGTCGCGGTCTCCTCGGTCCTCATCGCGGTGCCGGTCGGGCTGGTGGTCACCCTCGTCGCGGCGCTCGGCCCCGCGCTGAAGGCGTCGCGGGTGCCGCCGCTGGCCGCGCTGCGCGAGGTCGCGGCCGAGGCGCCGCGCCCGTCGGAGACCCGGATCATCGTCGGCGGCGTGTTCGCGGCGGTCGCCGTGGGGACGACGGTGTTCGGCGCGGTCACCGAGCAGATGGCGATGGCGGCCGCCGGCGCGCTGGTCACCGTCGTCGCGATGGTCGCGCTCGGCCCGGTCGCCGCCCGCCCGGTCGCCGAGCTGCTCGGCGGGCCCGCGGCGCGGCTGCGCGGCGTGCCCGGGACGCTCGCCCGCGACAACGCGGCCCGCAGCCCGGCCCGCACCGCCGGCGCCGCGACCGCGCTGATGATCGGCGTCGGCGTGGTCACGCTGATGACGGTGTTCATCGGGTCGCTGCGCGCGTCCCTGGAGGACGGCGTCGCCGGGTCGTTCAAGGGCCCGATCGTGGTGAACGCCGGCAACAACGAGACGGGCGGGTTCAGCACGGCCCTCGCCCGGGAGGCGGCGAAACTGCCGCAGGTGAGGGACGTCGCGGGCATCGGGACGGGAAGCATGCGCGTGGACGGCTCCCCGTCCACCGTCAGCGTGGCCGACCCGTCCGGTCTGCGCCGCGTCCTCGACCTGGACGTCAGGGACGGCGGCCTCACCGGAGCCGGCACGTTCGCCGTGTCCGCGAAGGCCGCGGACGACCACGGCTGGCGCGTGGGCACCCCGGTCGGCGTCACGTTCGCCGACGGCGCCTCGCAGAAGCTCACCGTGGGGGCCGTGTACGAGAACACCGACATCACCGGCGACTACCTCGTCCCGCGCACCGTATGGGACGCGCACACCAGGCAGCCCCTGGACACCCGCGCCTTCGTGGAACTCGCCCCGGGCGCGTCGGTCGCGTCCGCCCGGCAGGCGCTGACCGCGCTCGCCAAGCCGTACGGGGCGCCCGAGGTGCAGTCGCGGGACGAGTTCGTCGCCGCGCAGACCGAGGAGATGTCCGGCTTCATCACGGTCGTGTACGGGATGCTGATCCTCGCCATCGTGGTCGCGCTGCTCGGCATCGCCAACACGCTGTCCCTCGCCGTCCACGAGCGGACCCGCGAACTCGGGCTCCTGCGCGCCGTCGGCGCGACCCGCCCGCAGATCAGGTCGATGGTGCGGTGGGAGTCGGTCATCGTCGCGCTGTTCGGCACCGGCGGCGGGCTCGGGCTCGGCGTGTTCCTCGGCTGGGGCCTCGGGACCGCCCTCGGCAACCCGTTCGCGCCGTCCGCGGCCACCATCGCGGTCATCGCGGCGGTCGGCGCGGTCGCCGGGGCGCTCGCCGCGATCCGCCCGGCGCGGCGCGCCTCCCGGCTGGCGATCCTGTCCGCGATCTCCGCGCCGTGACGCCCCCGCGCCCGTTCTCCCGGCCCCGCGGCCGGGAGAACGGGGCGTCCGGCCCCGGCCACCAGCGCGGCGGGGCGGCCGCGTGTCCCGGGGCGGCCCGCGGTTATGGTGAGTCCATGCAGGTCAACCAGTCGGGCAAACTGACCAACGTCTGTTACGACATCCGGGGTCCGGTGCTGAAGCGCGCCAAGCAGCTGGAGGCCGAGGGGAACAGGATCCTCAAGCTGCACATCGGCAACCCCGCACCCTTCGGGTTCGAGGCCCCGCCCGAGCTCCTCCAGGACATGATCCGCAACCTGCCGGAGGCGCACGGCTACAGCGACTCCAAGGGCATCCTCCCCGCGCGCCGCGCGATCGTGCAGCGCTTCGAGGACAGCGGCGTCGCCGGCATCGACGTCGAGGACGTCTACCTCGGCAACGGCGTGTCCGAGCTCATCGTCATGACCCTGCAGGCGCTGCTCAACGACGGCGACGAGGTCCTCATCCCCGCGCCCGACTACCCGCTGTGGACGGCGGCGGTCTCCCTCTGCGGCGGGACGCCCGTCCACTACCTGTGCGACGAGGACGACGGCTGGCAGCCGAGCCTGGACGACATCGAGGCCAAGATCGGCGACCGGACCCGCGCCATCGTCATCATCAACCCGAACAACCCGACCGGCGCCGTCTACTCGCGCGACGTGCTCACCCGCATCGTCGAGGTCGCCCGCCGCCGGAACCTGCTCATCTTCGCCGACGAGATCTACGACCGGATCCTCTACGACGACGCCGAGCACGTGCCGATCGCGTCCCTGGCCCCCGACCTGCTGTGCCTGACCTTCGGCGGGCTGTCGAAGAACTACCGGGTCGCCGGGTTCCGGTCGGGCTGGGTCGTGCTGTCCGGGCCGAAGGAGCACGCCGAGTCCTACATCGAGGGCCTCGACATCCTCGCCAACATGCGGCTGTGCCCGAACGTCCCCGGCCAGCACGCCATCCAGGCCGCGCTCTTCGGCTACCAGAGCATCGACGACCTCGTCCTGCCGACCGGCCGGCTCGGCGAGCAGCGCGACCGCGCGTGGAAGCTGCTGAACGACCTGCCGGGCGTCAGCTGCGTCAAACCGCAGGGCGCGCTCTACGTCTTCCCGCGCCTCGACCCGGAGATGTACCCGATCGAGGACGACATGCGCTTCGCCCTCGACCTGCTCGAACAGCAGAAGCTCCTCGTCGTCCAGGGCACCGGGTTCAACTGGCCGGCCACCGACCACCTCCGGATCGTCACCCTCCAGTACGCCGACGACCTGGAGGACGCCGTCGGCCGCATCGGCGAGTTCCTGCGGACCTACCGCCGCTGACGGGCCCCGCGCCGGCGCGGGCCGCCGCGGTTCAGGACGAGCCGGACGCCGCGGCGTCGAGGCGGCGCAGGGCGCCGCGCACCACGTCCGGGTCGGTCGTGGCCCAGAACGGCGGCAGCGAGTTCTTGAGGAAGCCGCCGTAGCGGGCCGTCGCGAGCCGCGGGTCGAGGACGGCGACGACGCCGCGGTCGTCCATCGAGCGCAGCAGGCGCCCCGCGCCCTGGGCGAGCAGCAGCGCCGCGTGCGTGGCGGCGACCGCCATGAAGCCGTTGCCGCCACGCGCCGCGACCGCCCGGGACCGTGCCGACGACACCGGGTCGTCCGGGCGCGGGAACGGGATGCGGTCCATGATGACGAGCTGCAGCGACGGGCCGGGCACGTCCACGCCCTGCCACAGCGACAGCGTGCCGAACAGGCAGGTCCGGTCGTCCTCGGCGAACTGCCGGACCAGCAGGGACGTGGAGTCCTCGCCCTGGCACAGCAGCGGATGGGACAGGTGGTCCTTCAGCTCGTCGGCGGCCTGCCGGGCGGCCCGCATCGAGGAGAACAGGCCCAGGGTGCGCCCGCCCGCCGCCTCGATCAGCTCGGTGATCTCGGTGAGGTAGGCGTCGGCGAGGCCGTCCCGCCCGGGCTGCGGCAGGTGCCGCGCGACGTACAGGATGCCCGCCTTCGGGTGGTCGAACGGCGAGCCGACGTCCAGCCCGGACCACACGACCTCGGTCTCCTCGCCCTTCTCCGTCGCGGTCCGCGCGAGCCCCTCGGCGGCGGTCTTGGCGTCCCCCGGCCCCTGCTCGTCCAGCGGGGGCAGGCCCCACTGCCGCGCGAGCGGCTCGAACGACCCGCCCAGCGTCAGCGTCGCCGACGTCAGGATCGCGGTGCGCCGCTCGAACAGCGTCGTGCGCAGCAGGCCGCCGACACCGATCGGCGCCACGTGCAGCGCCGGCGGGCGCCTCGGGCGGCCGTCCTGCGCGAACGGCTTCTCCAGCCACACCACGTCGAAGCGCTGCGCCATCTCGGGCTGGAACGCCTCCAGCACCCGGACGGCGGTGTCGTGCAGCTCCTCCAGCGACGACCGCGCGGCCTTGCGCGCGGACATGTCGCCGGGGTCGGTGTCCTTCTTGTCCGGCCCGAGCGCCGTCATGCAGGCGTGCGCGGCGTCGCGGACGACGGCGAGGGTGTTGCCCAGCGCGGACGGGAGGACGTCCATGCGTCCTTGGGGCAGCTCCTCAAGAAGGACGCCGAGCCCCTCGGCGGCCTCCTTCAACCGGTCGGCGACGGCCTCCTCGATCAGCCGGCCGCAGCGCCGCGCGGCGGTCTCGACCCCCGCCGCGCTCAGATCGCCGGTGGCGACCGACGTCACCCGGTCGACCAGCTCATGGGCCTCGTCCACGACGACGACATCGTGCTCGGGGAGAACCTGGAACTCCTCCAAGGCGTCGATGGCCAGCAGCGCATGGTTGGTGACCACGATGTGCGCCTCACCGGCCTCCGCCCTGGCGAGCTCGGCGAAGCACTCCGTGCCCTGCGGGCACCGCTGCGCGCCCAGGCACTCCTTGGCGGTGACGGCCACCTGCCGCCACGCCTGCTCGCTGACGCCGGGCACCAGCTCGTCCCGGTCCCCGGTCCGGGTCTCCTCCGCCCACTCGTTGAGCCGCTTGACCTGCCGCCCGAGCGAGGACAGCTGCTGCGGGTCGAAGAGGCTCGGGCCGTCCTCCTCCTCGGGCACCCCGGTCTGCACCCGGTGCAGGCACAGGTAGTTACGGCGGCCCTTCAGGATCGCGAACTTCAGCTCCGTCCCGAGCATGGGGCCGAGCGCCTCGGCCAGCCGGGGCAGGTCGCGGTCGACGAGCTGGCGCTGCAACGCGATCGTCGCGGTGGACACCACCACCGTCGTCTGCTTCTCCACCGCGTGCCGGATCGCGGGCACCAGGTACGCGAGGGACTTGCCCGTCCCCGTCCCCGCCTGCGCGGCGAGGTGCTCCCCGGACTCGATGGCCTTCTCCACCGCCCGCGCCATCTCCACCTGACCGGGGCGCTCGGCGCCCCCGATGGACGCGACGGCCGCGGCGAGCAAGGTCGCCATGTCCGGAATCTGGGTATCGCTGCCGGTGAGCAGATCAGGGGCGGGCACGTCGCCCAACGCTACCGTCCCCGCCCGACACCCGCGGCCCGGTCCGCCGGCCGCCCGCGCCCGGCTCCGGACGAAACGCCCCGGACCCGCGGCCCCGGACCCCGGTTGTCCACAGGTCCCGGATCTCCTGCCGGGCGCCGGTGCCGGCTGCGAGCGTCGACGCCATGGCACCTCTCGTGATCCGCACCGCCCAGGACGCCATCGCCGCCGTCCCCTACCTGCTCGGCTTCCACCCCGCGCGCAGCCTCGTCGTGATCGGCTTCGCGGGGCGGCAGCGCGGCATGTGCGCCGTCCGGCTCGACTTACCGGCCGCCGGCGCCGCCGACCGGGTCGCCGCCCTCCTCGCCGGCAACGGGTTCGCCCGGTCCCTCCTCCTCGGGTACGGCCCCGCCGCCGAGGTCGAGGAGTCCGCCGGGCCCGTCCGCGCGGCCCTCGCCGCCGCCGGCGTGCCCGCCGCCGAGGCGATCCGCGTCGCCGACGGCCGCTGGTGGTCGCTCACCTGCGACGGCGACTGCTGCCCGGCCGAAGGCGTCCCGTACGACATCTCCACGAGCGTCCTCGCCGCGCAGGCGACCTACGCCGGGCACGCCGTCCTCGCCGACCGGGCCGAACTCGTCCGCTCCGTCCAGCCCCTCGAAGGTCCCGCGCGCACCGCCATGCGCGAGGCCACCGCACGAGCCGAGAGACGCCGCCGCACCCGGCGCGGCGCCACCGGGGAAGACCTGGCCTTCACCCTCTCCCTGCTCGCCGACGCCCGCACCGGCATCGCCCCCACCGACGACGAGGTCGCCCGCCTGGGCCTCCTGCTGACCGACCTGCGCCTCCGCGACGAAGCCTGGATACGCATCGACGAGGATGCCCCGGCGGCCGACATGGCCTTCTGGCGCGACATCGTCCGCCGCGTCGAACCCGCCTACGCCCCGGCCCCCGCGTCCCTGCTCGCTTTCGCCGCCTACTCCGCGGGCGACGGCGGCCTGGCGAACGTGGCGCTCGAACGCGCCCTGGACGCCGACCCCGCCTACTCCATGGCCGTGATCCTCCGCGAGGTGATCAACGCCGGCATCCCGCCCTCACAGCTCCGCCTCCGCATGACCTCCGAAGACCTGGCCGCCGCCTATGACCGGTCCCGCAAGGCCGGCTGAGGCGGGGCGGGTCAGGGGGCGACGGCTTCGCCCGGGGTGCCGGGGTCGAGCCGGCGGCCGGGGTTGCGGGCGTTCCAGTCGCGCATGCGCGGCGGGTAGCCGACGGCCTGCACGTCGTAGACGGGGAGCCCGAGGTCGCGGGCCACCTTGCCGATGACCTTCGGGGAGCCCACGCGGCGGCGGGTCCATTCGCCGTCGTGGGCGACGGCGACGGCGGTGGTGTCGGTGGCGAACGTCTCCGGCTCGACGAAGAACTCGACGCCGCGGCGGGACTGGGCGAAGGCGATCAGCGCCTCGATGTCGGTGTCGGTCGCCTCGCGGTCGAGCTTGGTCACCGTGGATCCGCGGTGCCTGCGGATCCCGAACCGGTCCCGGAACCTCATCGCCTACCCCGTCGTCTTGTGCGGATGCGGGTGTACGACGATAACGACATCCCGGGTCCGCGGGTTCCCGACACAGCGGCGGAATCCCGGGCGTGCGGGGGGCCGAGCCCTAGACTGGTCGGCCTTGGGGGAACGGCAGCGGGGGTGTCGATGGGCGGGCTCGACCTCGTCCGGCGGGTGGCGGTCGCGGTGCTCGCGGCCGCGGTCTGCGGGGGATTGAGCACGCTGGCGCCGGCCTCCGGCAAGGTCGGCTTCGCCGCCGCGCCGCGGCCGGCGGCGAAACCCGAACCGAAACCCGAGCACGCGCCTCCGCCGAAGCCGCCCGCGCCGAAGCCGCCGCCGGACTGCTCGCGGGTGAAGTGCGTGGCGCTGACGTTCGACGACGGGCCGGCGGAGAGCACGGCGGAGCTGCTGGACGTCCTCGCCGCCAGGAACGTCCGGGCGACGTTCTTCCTCGTGGGGGAGAACGTCGTGAAGCATCCGGAGCTCGTGCGGCGCGAGCACGAGGCCGGGCACGAGCTCGGCGACCACAGCTACACGCACGCCGACCTCGGCAACGCGTCCGAGAAGAAGGTCCTCGACCAGCTGACGCGGACGCAGGACGCCATCCGGCGGGCGTCCGGCGTCACGCCGGTGCTGCTGCGGCCGCCGTACGGGTCGGTGTCGAAGCGGCTGACGAGGATCACGCGGGAGATGGGCCTCGCGCAGGTGCTGTGGACGGTCGACCCGCTCGACTGGGAGCACCGCGACACCCGGTACGTGGAGAAGCGGGTGCTGAAGGCCGTCAAGCCCGGCTACGTCGTGCTCATGCACGACATCCACCCCACGTCGGTGAAGGCCGTCCCGAAGATCATCGACCGGCTGGCGGCCGAGGGGTACGCGTTCGTGACGGTGTCTGAGCTGTACGGCGGGAAGCTCGTCCCCGGGAAGGAGTACGGGCAGACCGGGCGGCCGATGGTCCACCGGGACGAGTCAGGGGCGGCTCAGGGTCTTCCCTGATGCCCGGCGGGCGTGCCCGGGGTCAGCATGGACGTATGAACACGAGCGGGGATCTCAGGGTTTCGGACGCCGAGCGCGAACCGGTCATCCAGCGGCTGCAGGACGCGTACGCCGAGGGGCGGCTCGACGAGGACGAGTTCGACATGCGCGTGCAGCTGGCCATCACCGCCAAGACGCGCAACGACCTGGGCGGCGTCATCCGCGACCTGGAGCCGGTGCGCCGGGAGCGGTTCGCCCCCGCCCCCGTCGCCTCCGAGACCGGCGAGGACCGGATGCTCGCCGCCGCGGCGCACGCGGTCGCGGTGCCGACGCTGTTCGTCGGGCCGCTCGTGCTGATGCTGGTGAGCGGCAAGCGGTCCGAGTACGTCCGGCGGCACGCGGCCGAGGCGGTGAACTTCCAGGTGACGCTGCTCCTGCTCACGATCGTCACGTTCGGGATCGGCGGCGTCGTGTACGCGGTCGCGTGGATCCTGTCGGCGATCGCGGCGGTGTTCGCGCTGACCGGCCAGACGTTCCGCTACCCGTGGATCCTGCGCCTGGTGAGGTGAGGCCGCCCGCTCCGCGCGGCGCGGGCGCGAGTGAAGCGCCCCGGCGGGTTTGTCGGCGTACGCCTCCGGGGAAAGGTTGACGTGGCCGCCTTGTAGCGGATCTGTCGCCTCCAGGAGACGAAACGACGCCGATGTGTACGCTCGTGGGTTTATTCCCCTCCCTACCTGTGACTCCTGCAACGTCCGAATTACGTGGACCGTGCATAGGATGATCGATTAACTGTGTCCGGGAGGGGCAGATGACGGAGCTTGCGGTCAAGGGCGATCACCAGCGCGCGGTCGAGGCGCTGAGGCGGTCCTACGAGGCGATCCCGGCGGGCACGCCGGTCCGGCTGGCGAAGCGGACCTCGAACCTGTTCCGGTGGCGCGACCCGTCGCAGGCGCCCGGCCTGGACGTGTCCGGGTTCGACAAGGTGCTGAGCGTCGACCCCGCCGAGCGCACCGCGCAGGTCCAGGGCATGACGACCTACGAGGACCTCGTCGACGCGACGCTGCCGCACGGGCTGATGCCGACGGTCGTTCCGCAGCTGAAGACGATCACCCTGGGCGGGGCGGTGACGGGGCTCGGCATCGAGTCGACGTCGTTCCGGGACGGGCTGCCCCACGAGGGCGTCCTGGAGATGGAGGTCCTCACCGGGAACGGCGAGATCGTCACGGCGACGCGCGACAACGAGCACGCCGACCTGTTCTACGGCTTCCCGAACTCCTACGGGACGCTCGGCTACACGCTGCGGCTGAAGATCGAGCTGCGCCCGGTCAGCCCGTACGTCCGGCTCCGGCACCTGCGGTTCGCCGACGCGGTCGAGCTGGCGAAGGCGATGGGCGAGATCACCGAGTCGGGGACGTTCGAGGGCGAGTCCGTCGACTTCATGGACGGGACGGTCTTCAGCGCCGGCGAGCAGTACATCACGCTCGGCTTCTTCGCCGACTCGGCCCCCTACACGTCCGACTACACGGGCCAGCAGATCTACTACCGGTCGATCCGGCAGCGGGCGGTCGACTTCCTGACCGTCCGCGACTACATCTGGCGCTGGGACACCGACTGGTTCTGGTGCTCGGGCGCGTTCGGCGTGCAGAACCCGGCCGTCCGGCGGCTGTGGCCCGACAGGTACAAGCGCTCGGACGTGTACCGCAAGCTCGTCGCCTACGACCGCCGCTTCCACATCGTCGCGCGCGCGGAGCGCTGGCGCGGGCTGCGCCCCCGCGAGGACGTCATCCAGGACATCGAGGTGCCGGTCGAGCGGCTGCCCGAGTTCCTGGAGTTCTTCCACGACAAGATCGGGATGAGCCCGATCTGGCTGTGCCCGCTCCGCGCGAAGGAGCGGTGGCCGCTGTACCCGCTGGACGTCGGCCGCACGTACGTGAACGCGGGCTTCTGGGGAACGGTCCGGATCCCGCCCGGCCAGATCCCCGAGTACCACAACCGGCTCATCGAGCGCAAGGTCGCGGCGCTCGACGGGCACAAGTCGCTCTACTCCACGGCCTTCTACGGCCGGGACGAGTTCTGGCGCTACTACGACGGCGAGACCTACCGGCGGCTCAAGGGCCGGTACGACCCCGGCGAGCGGCTGCTCGACCTCTACGACAAGTGCGTGCGCGGGCGCTGACCATGCGGCCGCGGTATCGGGGGAGCCCAACGGGCCGGCCAGCGCCGGCCCGGGCGGAGAGACAGGAGGGAACAAGATGACGCTGGCCAGGGTCTTCGAGCGGCTCGCCGGGGCTGAGGCGCCAGTGGAGTTCACGGCGTACGACGGATCGCGGGCGGGGGTGCCCGGCGCCGACATCCGGTTCGAGGTCCGTTCGCCGTACGCGGTGTCGTACCTGCTGCACTCGCCGGGTGCGCTGGGCCTCGCCCGCGCCTATGTCACGGGCATGATCGACGTCGACGGCGACATGATCGAGGCGCTGACGACGATGCAGCAGGTGCTGAGCGATGTGACGCCGCGCGACAAGGCGCGCATCGTCGCCGCGGTGCTCGGCGACCCGCTGCTGCGCGGTGCGATCTCCCGCCGGCTGGACCCGCCGCCGCAGGAGGCGCCGTTCAGCCGCATCCCGTCGTGGCTGCGGCACACCAAGCGCCGGGACGCGCGGGCGATCTCCCACCACTACGACGTGTCCAACACCTTCTACGAGTGGGTCCTCGGCCCCTCCATGGCGTACACGTGCGCGTGCTATCCGCGCGAGGACGCGACGCTGGAGGAGGCCCAGTACAACAAGCACGACCTGGTCGCGAAGAAGATCGCGCTGAAGCCGGGGATGCGCCTGCTGGACGTGGGCTGCGGCTGGGGCGGCATGGTGATGCACGCCGCGAAGGAGTACGGGGTCAAGGCGCTCGGCGTCACGCTGTCCAAGCAGCAGGCCGAGTGGGCGCAGAAAGCGATCGCCGATCGCGGCCTGTCCGACCTCGCCGAGGTCCGGCACATGGACTACCGGGACGTGACCGAGACCGGCTTCGACGCGATCAGCTCCATCGGGCTCACCGAGCACATCGGCAAGGCCAACCTCCCGTCCTACTTCTCGTTCCTGTACGGGAAGCTGCGCAAGGGCGGGCGGATGCTGAACCACACCATCACGCGCCCGGACAACACGGTCCCGTCCCGCAAGGAGAACGGGTTCATCAACCGGTACGTGTTCCCGGACGGCGAGCTGGAGGGTCCCGGCTACGTCCAGTCGGCGATGAACGACGCGGGCTTCGAGATCCGGCACCAGGAGAACCTGCGCGAGCACTACGCCCGCACGCTCACCGCCTGGTGCAGGAACCTCGACGAGCACTGGGACGAGGCCGTCGCGGAGGTCGGCGAGGGCACCGCCCGCGTGTGGCGCGTCTACATGGCGGGCTGCGTGCTCGGCTTCAACCAGAACTGGATCCAGCTGCACCAGACGCTCGGCGTGAAGCTGCACGACGACGGCACCAGCAACATGCCGCTGCGCCCCGACTGGGGTTCGTGACGGCGGAGCCGCTCCCGCAGCGAGGACGAGCCGGCCGGGGACCCCGGCCGGCTCGTCGCCGTCCGGCGCCCCCGACGGCGTCCCGGTCCCGCGCTTCCCGAACTGGCCCGCAGCCGGTCAACTTTCGTCCTGGCCCGATATCGCCGCAGGTCAGCCTGGGTAGGTCATGATCACGACCAGCGAGCTCGGGGACGGGAGGCCATGCACATCCGGTCCCCGGTCAAGCCGATGCAGGCGGCCGCGGTCGAGCGCGTCCCGCCGCCGCGGGCGTGCCCCGGCGGCTGCCGCTACGAGCCGAAGTTCGACGGGTTCCGCGCGGTCGCGATGGTGGACGAGGCCGGCGCCGTGCGCCTGTGGTCGCGCCGCGGGGCCGCCTTCAACGAGGCGTTCCCCGAGATCGCGGCGGCCGTCCGCGAGCGGGTCCCGCCCGGCACGGTCGTCGACGGCGAGATCGTCCGCTGGGGGCCGGACGGGCGCCTGGACTTCGGCGCGCTGCAGCGCAGGCACGTCGCGGGGCGGCGCCGCAACGACCTCGCCCGCACCGAACCCTGCCACTACGTCGTCTTCGACGTCCTCGAAGCGGACGGCGCCGACCTGCGCCCGAAGCCGCTGCGCGAACGCCGCGCCGTGCTGGAGGCGCTGCTCGGCGGCGACGACCCCGGCGCGCGCGTCGTCGTCACGCCGCAGACGTCCGACCTCGAGGAGGCGCTGCTCTGGTTCGACGCGCTCGCCGCCCAGGGCATCGAGGGCCTGGTCGTGAAGGACGCCGGCGGCCCCTACCTGGAGGGCCGGCGCCGCTGGTGGAAGGTCAAGCGGCGCGTCACCGCCGAGGCGGTCGTCGGCGGGGTGACCGGCACGCGCCGGGCGCCCGAGTCGCTGATCCTCGGCCGCTACGACGCGGAGGGCCGGCTCCGCGTCGTCGCGCGGACGACCCCGCTGGCGCCGTCCGCCCGGACCGGCCTGGCCGCCGTCCTCCGGCACGCCGGGCCGGACCACCCGTGGCCGCCGGAGCTGCCCGCCGGGTTCGCCGGCGGGGTGTACGGGGCGCACCCGCCGATCCGCTACGTGCGGACCGAGCCGGAGGTCGTCGTCGAGTTCAGCGGGGACGCCGCCGTGGAGGGCGGCCGCTGGCGGCACCCCGTCCGCTACGTCCGCATCCGGACGGACCTGCCGCCGGCGCGGGTGCCGCGGTTCGGCGAACCGCCCTGACCATGGACGCGCCGCCCCGCCGGTGGTAGGCAGGCACTGATGGGCCGGGTGTCGCGGCCCGGAGAGCGCGGAGGTCCTCATGGACTACGACTACGTCATCGTCGGCGCCGGATCCGCGGGCTGCGCCCTCGCCGCGCGGCTGTCGGAGGACCCGTCCGTCACCGTCGCCCTCCTGGAGGCGGGCGGCCCGGACGACAAGAGCGAGATCCACGTCCCGGCGGCGTTCGCCAAGCTCTTCAAGACCGAGTACGACTGGGACTTCACCACCGCCAAGCAGACCGAGCTGGACGACCGCGAGCTGTACTGGCCGCGCGGCCGGATGCTCGGCGGCTCGTCCTCGATGAACGCGATGATGTGGGTGCGCGGCCACGCCGCCGACTACGACGGCTGGGACGTGCCCGGCTGGTCGTACGCCGACGTCGAGCCGTACTTCAAGCGGGCCGAGGGCCGCGTCGGCAGCAACGAGGGCGGCGTCTACGGGACGTCCGGCCCCGTCACGATCTCCGAGCAGCGCAGCCCGAACGAGGCGACCCGCGCGTTCCTCGCCGCCTGCGAGGCCGCCGGCCTGACCCGGCTGCCCGAGCTGAACGGGCCGTCGAACGAGGGGTACGCGCAGACCCCGGTCAGCCAGCGGCGCGGCCGGCGGTGCAGCACCGCCGACGCGTACCTGCGCCCCGCGCGCAAGCGCGCCAACCTCACGGTCGTCACGGGCGCGCAGGTGTCACGGGTGCTGATCGAGGACGGGCGCGCCACCGGCGTCGAGTACGGCGGCGAGCGCGTCGCCGCCCGCCGCGAGGTGATCCTGTCGGCGGGCGCGATCGGGTCCCCGCACCTGCTGATGCTCTCCGGCGTCGGCGACCCCGACCACCTGCGCGAGGTCGGCGTCGAGACCGTCCTGGAGCGGCCCGAGGTCGGCCGGCACCTGCAGGACCACCTGTCGTCCGGCGTCGTGCGGCACTGCCCGAAGAAGGTCACGCTCACCGGCGCCGAGTCGCTGCCGAACATCGCCCGCTACCTGCTCGCCCGGCGCGGCCCGTTCACCTCGAACGTCGGCGAGGCGGTCGCCTTCATCCGCAGCGACCCCGCGCAGCCCGCGCCCGACCTCGAACTGATCTTCGCGCCCGCCCCGTACGTCGCGCACGGCCTCACCCCGCCGACCGAGCACGGCGTGACGCTCGGCGTCGTGCTGCTGCGGCCCGAGTCGGCCGGGCGCATCACGCTCACGTCCGCCGACCCGTCGGCGCCGCCGTCGATCGACCCGGGCTACCTGACCGGCGAGAGCGACCTGCGCCGCCTAGTCCACGGGCTCCGGTACGCCGACGAGCTGCTCCGCGGCGAGGCCCTCAAGCCGTACGTCGGCGAGCCGATGGACCCGTACGTCGGCCCGGACGACGACGAGGCCCTCGCCCGGTACGTCCGGGCCCACTCGGAGACGCTGTACCACCCCACCGGCACCTGCCGCATGGGCACCGACGACGACGCCGTCGTCGACCCGGACCTCCGCGTCCGCGGCGTCGACGCCCTCCGCGTCGCGGACGTCTCCGTCCTCCCGGAGATCACCCGCGGCCACACCAACGCGCCCGCCATCATGATCGGCGAGCGCGCCGCCGACCTGATCAAGCAGGGGACCTGACCGGAGCCGCCTCAGGACAGCCAGTCGAGGACGCGGATCGGGACTCTCCTTCCGAGGAGTTTCGGAACGGCGTTCCGTCGGTCTGTTCGTGTTCGGCCGCTCGGTGCCGTCCGGGCCGTCAGCGGCGCCGCAGGGACGGGTCGAGCGGCGCTGGCGGGGTGTCGTACTTCTCGTGCGCGGCGAGGTCGGTGCCGGGGGCCACGATCGCGTCGACCGCGTCGAGGACGTCGGCGGGCAGGACGGTGTCGGCCGGTCAGCGCAGCCAGGTGAGGATGCGGGCGTTCACGTCCTGCGGGGCGTCGAGCTGGAGGAAGTGCCCGGCGCCCGGGATCCGCTCGGCGCGCGAACCGGGCGGGAGGGCCGCCCGGACGGCGTCGAGGTCGACGACGTCCGCGCCCAGGCAGCCGTCCTGCGCGCCGTGCAGGTAGAGGACGGGCAGCTCGCCGGCGGCGGAGGCCGCCGCCTGCTCGGCCGCGTACCGCTCGATGTGCCGGGACGGGTCGAGCATGGCGCGGTAGTACCCGATCGCCGCCTCGACGTTGGCGGGCGCGGCGAGGCAGTCCATGGCGTGGTCGATGTCGGCGGTGCGGTCGCGGCCGTCCGCCGGCGACCAGTCGCGCCACAGGCCCTCGACGAAGGCGCGGTCCAGCGCGGCCTCGGCCAGCGGCGTCTGGAAGACGAAGATGTAGAACGACCGCTTGAGCTGCTCGTAGTCGAAGAACGCGGTCCCCATCACCGACACGGGCGGGACTGACATGGCGACGACCCTCCGCCACCGCTCCGGTGCGGCGTTCGCGGCGCCGTAGGCGGTGAAGGCGCCCCAGTCGTGGCCGATGAGGACGGCGTCGGGGCCGCCGCCGAGCGCCTCGTGCAGGGCGACGGCGTCGGCGGCGAGGGCGCCGGTCTGGAAGGCGCCGTCCTGCGGGACGGACGTGGGCGCGTAGCCGCGCATGAACGGGGCGACGGCGCGGTATCCGGCGGCGGCGAGCTCCGGCATGAGGTGCCGCCAGGTGTGCGCCGAGTCGGGGAAGCCGTGCAGGAGGAGCGCGAGGGGGCCGTCCGCGGGGCCCGCGGAGAGGTATCCGAAGTCGAGCCCGTTCGCGGTGACGGATCCGGGGGTGATGTCGCTCATGTCCAGCCTCCTCGGGTTGCGGCGCACGCTACCCGGCGGCCGGCCGGGCGCGGCAGCCAGGGTCGGTTAACCTTCGGATATCGGTGTATGACTAGCTATTTACAGCGGATTCCGTGCTCACTTAGCATCGAGACGACTGGATCGATCGCACTGAGGGAAGCGTGATGACGGAGCCGGACGTGACCAGCCAGCAGCACGACGCGATGCAGAGGGCGGCGCGCGACCATCTGTGGATGCACTTCGCGCGCCACTCGGGGTCCCAGGGCGGCGCCGAGATTCCCATGATCGTCCGGGGGGACGGTCCCTACGTGTACGACTCCGCCGGCCGCCGCTACCTGGACGGGCTGTCCGGGCTGTTCACCGTCCAGGCCGGGCACGGCCGCGAGGAGCTGGCGCAGGCCGCCGCCAAGCAGGCCGCCGAGCTGGCCTACTTCCCGATCTGGTCGTACGCGCACCCGAAGGCGGTGGAGCTGGCCGAGCGGCTCGCCGCGCTCGCGCCCCGCGGCCTGGACCGCGTCTTCTTCACCACCGGCGGCGGGGACGCCGTCGAGAGCGCGTGGAAGCTCGCCAAGCAGTACTTCAAGATGACCGGCCGGCCCACCAAGCACAAGGTGATCAGCCGCGCGGTCGCCTACCACGGCACCCCGCACGGCGCCCTGTCGCTGACCGGGCTCCCCGAGCTGAAGGCCCCGTACGAGCCGCTCGTGCCGAGCGCGTTCCGGGTGCCGAACACCAACATCTACCGGGCCGCCGAGCACGGCGACGACCCCGAGGCGTTCGGCCGGTGGGCCGCCGACCGGATCGAGGAGGCCATCGAGTTCGAGGGCGCCGACACCGTCGCGGCCGTGTTCCTGGAGCCGGTGCAGAACGCCGGCGGCTGCTTCCCGCCGCCGCCCGGGTACTTCGAGCGCGTCCGGGAGATCTGCGACCGGCACGACGTCCTGCTGGTGTCGGACGAGGTGATCTGCGCGTTCGGCCGCCTCGGCACGATGTTCGGCGCGCAGCGCTTCGGCTACACGCCCGACATCATCACCTTCGCCAAGGGCGTGACGTCCGGGTACGCGCCGCTCGGCGGCATGCTCGTCGCCGACCGCCTCTTCGAGCCGTTCCGGCACGGCACGGAGATGTTCGCGCACGGCTACACCTTCGGCGGCCACCCGGTGGCGGCGGCCGTGGCGCTGGCCAACCTCGACCTGTTCGAGCGCGAGGACCTGAACGGCCACGTCATGCGCAACCGGGACGCGTTCCGCGGCACGCTGGAGCGCCTCCTCGACCTGCCGATCGTCGGGGACGTCCGCGGCGACGGCTACTTCTACGGCATCGAGCTGGTGAAGGACAAGGACACCCGGGAGACGTTCGACGACGACGAGTGCGAGCGCCTGCTGCGCGGGTTCCTCGACAAGGCGCTCTACGAGGCCGGCCTGTACTGCCGCGCCGACGACCGCGGCGACCCCGTCGTCCAGCTGGCGCCCCCGCTGGTGTGCGACCAGGGGCACTTCGACGAGATCGAGCAGATCCTCCGCTCCGTCCTGACGGAGGCGTGGGCGCGGATGTGACCGGTACGCCGGGTCCGGGGGCGCGCGCCCCGGGCCCGGCGCGGCTAATGTGAGGCGGGTCACCGCCTCGATAAGTGTGCACATACAGCTTTACTCTGAGAGGCTACATGTAAACCGAATCAGGTTCGGAAACGATGGGTGGTGGGCGCGTGCTCAAGGTCGAGGACATCAACCTGACGGACTGGGACTTCTGGCGGCGGCCGCACGAGTACCGGCACGAGGCGTTCAAGGCCCTCCGGTCCCACTCGCGGCTGGTCCACTTCGAGGAGCCCGACATCGTCATCGCGCCGCAGGGGCCCGGCTACTACGCGCTGACCCGGCACGCCGACATCGTCGAGGCGTCCCGCCGCGCCGAGGACTTCTGCTCGGGCAAGGGCGCCATCAGCATCCCGGACATGCCCGGCGACATGCACGAGTACTTCGGCTCCATGATCAGCATGGACGACCCCCGGCACGCCAAGATCCGGCGGATCGTGTCCCGGGCGTTCTCCCCGCGCATGATCCAGCGGTTCGAGGACCGGGTCGAGGCCGTCGCCGCCGAGATCGTGGCGAACGTGGCCGCCGGCGGCGGCACCGGCGACTTCGTCTCCGACGTCGCGGCGCGGCTCCCGCTGCGGATCATCTGCGACATGATGGGCATCGGCGAGGAGCACTACACGACCGTCCTGGACGCCACCAACGTCATCCTCGCCGGCAACGACGCGGAGTTCCTCCCGTCCGACAACGCCGAGGAGATGGCGATGGCGCTGCTCGGCGCCGGCGAGACGCTCAAGGGCATCGTCGAGGACCTCGGCCGCAAGCGCCGCGAGGACCCCACCGACGACCTGACGTCCGCGCTGGTGAACGCCAACGTCGACGGCGAGTCGCTCAGCGACCAGGAGCTCGGCTCGTTCTTCATCCTGCTGGTCGTCGCCGGCAACGAGACCACCCGCAACGCCATCGCGCACGGCCTCGACCTGTTCACCCGCCACCCCGACCAGCGGGCGCTGCTCACCGCCGACTTCGAGAACCGCATCGCGGGCGCGATCGAGGAGATCGTCCGGTACGTGTCGCCGGTCATCTGGATGCGCCGCACCGCCACCCGCGACACCATGCTCAACGAGCACGAGATCAAGGAGGGCGACAAGCTCGTCCTCTACTACTGGTCCGGCAACCGCGACGAGTCGGTGTTCAAGGACCCGGAGAAGTTCGACATCCTGCGCGACCCGAACCCGCACGTCGGGTTCGGCGGGCCCGGGCCGCACTTCTGCCTCGGCGCGCACCTGGCCCGGCGCGAGATCACCGTGATGTTCCGCCAGCTGCTGCGCCGGACGCCGGACATCCGCGCGTCGGCCGAGCCGGACCGGCTGGAGTCCAACTTCATCAACGGGATCAAGCGCCTGCCCTACACGATCTGACCCAGGCCGTCCTCACCAGGGCACGGGGCCGTCCTCGGAGATGAACGCGCCCGTCGGGCCGTCGTCGCCGAGGACGGCCGCCCCGGCGATCACCGCCGCGCCCTGCGCCGGCGTCCGCGTCCCGGTGTGCCCGTTGAGGTCGGTGGCGCAGAACCCGGGCGCGACCGAGTTCACCTTGACCGGAGTGCCGGCCAGCTCCCCCGCGTAGGCGACGGTCAGCGCGTTCAGCGCCGTCTTGGACGTGTTGTAGGGCAGCAGGTTCGGCCGCGGCGGAGTCGACGGATCGGTCGTCAGCGAGCCGAGGTTGCTGGAGACGTTGACGATCCGCCCCGCGGGGGAGCGGCGCAGCAGCGGCAGCATGGCGTTGGTGACGGCGACGACCCCGACCACGTTCGTCTCCAGCGCCATCCGGACGAGATCGGGCGACACGCTGCTCGGCGGGGGCGACGACGCGGGGTCCGACGCGTCCGTCGGCGTGATCCCCGCGTTGTTGACGAGGACGTCGAGGCGGCCGTGCTCGGCCTCGATCCGCTTCGCGGCGGCCTCGACGGACGCCGCGTCGGTCACGTCCAGGTGGACGAACCGGGCGTCGAGCCCCTCCTCCGCCAGCGTCGCGGCGGCCTTCTCGCCGAGATCCGCCGAACGCGCCCCGACCAGGACGGTCATGCCCTCCCGGCCGAGGATCCGTGCCGTCTCGAAGCCGAGCCCCTTGTTGGCTCCGGTGATGAGTGCGATCTGTGCAGTCATGCCTCCAGCCTGCGCGGCGGCCGCCCCGCGGAGGAGAGACCGGCCGAGGCTGGGATCGGCCGTACCACCCTGAGCCTGGCGGCGGCCGCGGGCGTCGGACATGCTGGAAGGTATGGACAGGCAGGAGATGGCGTCGTTCCTGCGCTCCCGCCGCGCCCGCATCCGGCCCACCGACGTCGGGCTCCCGGGCGGGACGCGCCGGCGCACCCCCGGCCTGCGCCGGGAGGAGGTCGCCCAGCTGGCCGGCATGTCGGTCGACTACTACATCCGGCTGGAGCAGGGGCGCGGGCCCCACCCGTCACGGCAGATCCTCAGCGCGCTGGCGCGGGCGCTGAGGCTGAGCGACGACGAGCGCGGGCACCTCTACAACCTGGCCGGCGAGCCTCCGGAACCGCCGAGCGGCCCCTCCCAGGACGTCCCGCCCGGCATCCTGCACCTGCTCGAACGGCTGGACGACACGCCCGCCTACGTGCTGAACGCCCGCCAGGACATCCTCGCCTGGAACCCGCTCGCCGCCGCGCTCATGACCGACTTCGCGGCGCTGGCGCCCCGCGACCGCAACGTCGTCCGCTGGCTGTTCACCGGCACGGCCATCGAGCGGTACGGCTCCGACGAGTACGTCACCCGGCTCGCCCGCGAGCTGGTCGCCGACCTGCGGGCCTCGTCCGGCCGCTACCCCGGCGACCCCGGCATCGCCGAGCTGGTCGCCGAGGTGTCCGCGCGCAGCGCGCTGTTCGCGCGGCTCTGGGCCGAGGGCGAGGTCGGGATCAGGCGCGGCGGCCGCAAGCGGATGGTCCACCCGGTCGTCGGCGAGCTGGACATGCACTGCGACGTCCTGTACGTGCCGGAACGCGACCAGCGGGTCGTGCTGTACACGGCCGCGCCCGGCACGCCGTCCTACGAGGCGCTGAAGCTGCTGCGCGTCGTCGGGATCCAGGACCTCAGCGTCCGCTGAGGCCCCGGGCCGCGGGCGCTCAGCGCAGCTCGCGCTTGAGGATCTTGCCGGTGGCGGTCATCGGCAGCTCGTCGCGGAACTCGACGATCCGCGGGTACTTGTAGTTCGCGAACTGCTCCTTGCCCCACGCGATCAGCTCGTCCTCGGTCACGGTGGCGCCCGGCGTCCGGATCACGTACGCCTTGATCTCCTCGCCGTGCGAGGGGTGCTCCACGCCCACGACCGCGGCCAGCGACACCTCCGGGTGCGTCATCAGGACCTCTTCGAGCTCCCGCGGGTACACGTTGTACCCGCCGCGGATGATCATGTCCTTGGAGCGGTCGATGATGTAGTAGTAGCCGTCCTCGTCGCGGCGGGCCACGTCGCCGGTGCGGAACCAGCCGTCCCTGATCGCGGCCTCGGTCGCCTCGGGCCGCTTGTAGTAGCCCTTCATGACGTTGTGCCCGCGGATGGCGATCTCGCCGGGCCCCTCGCCCTCGATCTCCTTCCACTCGTCGTCGATCAGCTTCATCTCCACGCCCCAGACGGGCAGGCCGATCGAGCCGGGCTTGGTCGGGCGGTCCGGGCGGTTGAACGACGCCACCGGCGAGGTCTCCGAGAGGCCGTAGCCCTCCAGCACGTCCACGTCGAACTTGTTCTTGATCCCCTTGAGGACCTCCATCGGCAGCGCCGACCCGCCCGACACCGCGACCCGCAGGTTCTCCTTGATCGCCGCGACGTCCTCGGCGGACGTGTCGTCGGTCAGCAGCCCCCAGTACATCGTCGGGACGCCCGCGAAGATGTTCACCTTCTCCTTCACCATCAGCTCGACCGCCTGCTTGGCGTCGAACCGCGGCTGCATGACGAGCGTCCCGCGCCGGTAGAAGCCGACGTTCATCACGCACGTCTGCCCGAAGATGTGGAACAGCGGCAGCGTCACCAGCGACGTGTCGTGCAGCGTCCGGTGGAAGAGCGTGTCGTCCACCATCGTGTTCGACAGCAGGTTGCTGTGCGTGAGCTCCGCGCCCTTCGGCTGGCCCGTCGTCCCGCTCGTGTAGATGATGACGGCGGTGTCGTCCGGGCTGGTCTCCGCGCTGTCGAAGGTGCCCGGCTGCCCGGCGAGCGCGGCCCAGAACAGCTCCGCGCCCTCGACCGGGGACTCGGTCGCCGCGGGGTTCGCGGGCAGCAGGAAGAAGTGCTCGCAGCCCTCGGCCTGCGCGAAGCCCGCGTGGCCCATCTCGCCGAGCGGCAGCTCCGGCGTCCCCTCGAAGCAGAAGAACGCCTTCGCGTCCGAGTCGCCCAGGTGGTAGGCGATCTCCCGCGGCTTGAGCAGGACGTTCAGCGGGACGACCACCGCGCCCGCCTTGAGCACCCCGAAGTACACCATCGGGAAGTAGGGGAGGTTCGGGCTGGACAGCGCCACCTTGTCGCCCGGTCCGATGCCGCGCGACCGGAGCAGGTTCGCGACCTGGTTCGCGACCGAGTCGATGAACGCGTAGGAGAGACGGAGGTCGCCGAACACCACGGCGTCCCGCTCGGGCGTCTCCCTGGCGGCGTCCTCCAGCAGCACGGACAGGTTGAGCATGGCACTCCTCGCGCGAAAGGTGACCGGCCGGTTAGTTACCGCCGAGTCTACGAACGGTTCCGCACATCCTGCCGTCCGGGGGCGTGCGAAAGCCACCCTTTCCTGCGCTTTGACGTGCTGTTTCGGATCACCCGCAGGCCCCGGGCGCGGCATGCCGGGGCGCCGGGGCGCCAAGTACCCGCGCGAGGGCTTGCGGCTGCGGTATTCTTGAGGTATGTCGGCAAGGCTGCTCCTCGAACGACCACGTTGACGCACTGACGTCAGCGTGGTGGCCCCTCCTTTGCGAGGGGTCCTTTCATGTCGGCGGACGGCCCACGACCGAAGCACTGATCCGAGAGAGCACGAAGCGGAGTCTGTAAGCGTGAGCAGCGACGAGCAGTACGACCCACGGGCAGTTCAGGACAAGTGGCAGGCCCGCTGGGCGGAGCTCGACCCGTTCGCGGCCGATGAGAAGGACACCGGCACCGAGCGGCGCTACGCGCTGGACATGTTCCCCTACCCCAGCGGCGACCTGCACATGGGGCACGCGGAGGCGTTCGCCATCGGCGACGTGCCCGCGCGCTACTGGTTCCAGCGCGGCTACAACGTCCTGCACCCCATCGGCTGGGACTCCTTCGGCCTGCCCGCGGAGAACGCCGCCATCAAGCACGACTCGCACCCCGCCGAGTGGACGTACGCCAACATCGAGACGCAGGCGGCGTCCTTCCAGCGGTACGCGCCGTCGTTCGACTGGTCGCGGCGCCTGCACACCTCCGACCCCGAGTACTACAAGTGGACGCAGTGGCTGTTCCTGCGCTTCTACGAGCGGGGCCTGGCCTACCGCAAGGGCGGCCACGTCAACTGGTGCCCCAAGGACCAGACCGTCCTGGCCAACGAGCAGGTCGTCGGCGGGCACTGCGAGCGCTGCGGCGCGCTGGTCGAGAAGCGCGTGCTGACCCAGTGGTACTTCAAGATCACCGAGTACGCCGACCGGCTGCTGGACGACATGCGGCAGCTGGAGGGCAAGTGGCCCGAGCGCGTCCTGCTGATGCAGCGCAACTGGATCGGCCGCTCCACCGGAGCCGACGTCGACTTCGTCATCGAGGGCCGCGACGAGCCCGTCACCGTCTACACCACCCGGCCCGACACCCTGTTCGGCGCGACGTTCATGGTCGTCGCCGCCGACGCGCCGCTGGCCGAGGAGATCTGCCACCCCGACCACCGCGCCGCGTTCGAGGCGTACCGCGAGGAGGTCTCCCGCGAGAGCGAGATCGAGCGGCTGTCCACCGAGCGCGAGAAGACCGGCGTGTTCCTGGGCCGGTACGCGGTCAACCCGGTCAACGGGGAGCGGCTGCCCGTCTGGGCGTCCGACTACGTGCTGGCCGAGTACGGGCACGGCGCGATCATGGCGGTGCCGGCGCACGACCAGCGCGACCTGGACTTCGCGCTGAAGTTCGGGCTGCCCGTCCGCGTCGTCGTCGAGACCGGGCTGCCCGACCCCGCCGAGACCGGCGTCGCCACCCCCGGCGACGGCGCGATCGTCAACTCCGGGCCGATCGACGGGCTGGGCAAGGCCGACGGCATCGCCCGCATCACCGAGATCCTGGAGGAGCGCGGCACCGGCCGCGCCTCGGTCAACTTCCGGCTGCGCGACTGGCTGGTCTCGCGGCAGCGGTTCTGGGGCTGCCCGATCCCGATCGTGCACTGCGAGGCGTGCGGCGAGGTCCCCGTCCCGGACGAGCAGCTGCCGGTGCGGCTGCCCGAGGGCCTGCGCGGCGCCGACCTGGCGCCCAAGGGCACCTCGCCGCTGGCCGCCGCGACCGACTGGGTGAACACCGAGTGCCCCAAGTGCGGCGGCGCCGCCAAGCGCGACACCGACACCATGGACACGTTCGTCGACTCGTCCTGGTACTACTTCCGCTACTGCTCGCCCGACTACGAGGAGGGCCCGTTCGACGTCGAGCGGGTCCGTCGCTGGATGCCCGTCGACCAGTACACCGGCGGCGTCGAGCACGCCATCCTGCACCTGCTGTACAGCCGGTTCTTCACCAAGGTCCTGTACGACATGGGCATGGTCGACTTCACCGAGCCCTTCACCCGGCTGCTGAACCAGGGCCAGGTGATCAACCAGGGCAAGGCGATGTCGAAGTCGCTGGGCAACGGCGTCGACCTGGGCGAGCAGATCGCCGAGTTCGGGGTGGACGTCGTCCGGCTGGCAATCCTGTTCTCCGGCCCGCCCGAGGACGACATCGACTGGGCCGACGTGTCCCCGCACGGCATGGCGAAGTTCCTGTCCCGCGTCCACCGCATCGCCACCGAGGTGGCCTCGCCTCCGGGCGTCACCGGCGGCGACACCGGCCTGCGCCGCGTCATCGCCCGCACCATCGACGAGGCCACCAACCTGGTCGAGACGGGGCGCTTCAACGTCGCCATCGCGCGGATCATGGAGCTGGTCACCGCGACCCGCAAGGCCATCGACTCCGGCCCCGGCGCCGCCGACCCGGCCGTCCGCGAGGCCGCGGAGACGATCGCGATCCTGCTGTCGCTGTTCGCGCCCTACACCGCCGAGGAGGCGTGGGAGCTGCTGGGCGGCACCGCCCCGGTCATCCGCGCCGGCTGGCCCTCCGCCGACCCGGCCCTGCTGGTGGAGGAGTCGGTCACCTGCGTGGTCCAGGTGGCGGGGAAGGTCCGCGACCGGCTGGAGGTCCCGCCGGGCATCGGCGACGAGGAGCTGGAGCGGCGGGCGCTGGCGTCCGCGAAGGTCCAGGACGCCCTGGGCGGCGCGGAGATCGCCAAGATCATCGTCCGCGCCCCCAAGATCGTCAACATCGTGCCGAAACGCTGACCGCCCCGCGCCCCGGCCCCGGGGCGCAGGCCGGTCACCGGCCGCGGCCGCCGAGTGCCGGCGACGAGGCCGGTGGCTTCGCGGCGTCAGGGCATGCCGAGGGCCGCCGGAGTCGTCGCCGGCGGCCGGCACGGGGTGTCACATCTTGCGGAGAACGGCGACGACGCGGCCTAGGATGGACGCCTCGTCGCCGGGGATCGGCTCGTAGGCCGGGTTCTGCGGCATCAGCCAGATGTGGCCGTCGCGCCGCTTGAAGGTCTTCACCGTGGCCTCGCCGTCGATCATCGCGGCCACGATGTCGCCCTGCTCGGCCACCGGCTGCTGCCGGACGACCACCCAGTCGCCGTCCGCGATCGCTGCCTCGATCATCGAGTCACCGGTGACCTTCAGCAGGAAGTGGGTGCCCTCGCCGACGAGCTGCTTCGGCAGCGTGAACACGTCCTCGACGGCCTCCTCGGCGAGGATCGGGCCACCGGCGGCGATCCGGCCGACGAGGGGCACGTACGCGGGCGCGGGCCGCGCCGCGGACGGCTGGCCCCCCGCCGCCTCGAAGGCCCCCTCGTCGGTGCGCACCGGCGTCGCGCCGGGCACCCGCACCTCGACCGCGCGCGGCCGGTTGGGGTCGCGCCGCAGGAAGCCCTTGCGCTGGAGCGACCGGAGCTGGTGCGACACGCTGGAGGTGCTGGTCAGCCCCACGGCCTCGCCGATCTCGCGCATCGAGGGCGGGTACCCGCGGCGCTGCACGGAGTCGCGGATCACCTCCAGCACCATGCGCTGCCGCTGCGTCAGGCCCGTCTCGTCCATCGGCCCGTCGGGCAGCTCCCGGACCTTGCTCATCGCTCGTCGCCTCCCGGGCGCCTCGATCGGTCACTCCTCGTCATGAACGCTATCGCGTCCCGGCCTAATGATCAAACAATTGTTCGAAGATGTACTCGCTTTTTCCGGCCCTCTCCTGGTAGAACATCGTACAGGCGTTCGATCGAAAATTCATTCGACGTCGAGGAGGGGAGAGATGTCCGGTTCACCGCACAGTGACCGTCCCCCGATCCGCCTAACCCGCCGCGGACGCGCCGTCCTCGTCGGCTTCGCCGCCGCCGTCACGCTCGCCGGCCTGTGGCTCACCGCCGGCCCGGGCGCCGTCGCGGGCTCCCGCGACGGCGGCCGCGGCCCGTCCGGCCCGGCCAGGACCGTGGTGGTGGAGCCCGGCGACACGCTCTGGGGCATCGCCTCGTCGGCCGACCCCGGCGCCGACCCGCGCCTGACCGTCCAGCGCATCCTCGACCTCAACGGCCTGAACGGCGACCCGACCGTCCGCCCCGGCCAGGAGATCCGCCTCCCCGCCGGCTGACCGGCGCGGCGGGGCGTCCGACCAGGCGTTCCGTGACCGCCGCGCACGCCGGGTGACGACACGCCCGGGACGAAATCCGTGACGCGGGAGATGACCTGCGCGGACGTGCCGGATGTGACGCGCGAGGCTCCGGAGCGGGTTGCGAACGCCTGCGCCGAGCCGTACCGTTGACCACAACATCTAGTAGTCACACCGATGTAGTTCCCTATATATGGCGGTTCCATCGGTGCAACTCATTAACGTCAGGGGAGGGGATCGAGCGTGCACTGCCCGTTCTGCCGCAACCCTGACACCAAAGTGATCGACAGCCGTTCCACCGACGACGGCGGCGCCATTCGGCGGCGCCGCTCGTGCGCGGAATGCGGCCGGCGATTCACGACGCAGGAGAATGTCCTCGTGATGGTGGCCAAGCGCAGCGGGGTCACCGAGCCGTTCTCCCGGGAGAAGATCATCGCCGGGGTGCGCAGGGCCTGCCAGGGCCGTCCGGTCGACGAGGATGCGCTCGCGAAGCTGGGGCAGCGGGTCGAAGAGGCGATCAGGTCGTCCGGATCCGCGGAAATCCCCTCGCACGAGGTCGGCCTCGCGATTCTGGGGCCGCTCCGTGAACTCGATGAGGTCGCCTATCTGCGATTCGCCTCGGTCTACCGGAGCTTCGAGTCGCTGGACGACTTCGCCAAGGAGATCGAAGCACTGCGGAAGGCCGGTTCCTCGGGGGAGCCCGGCCCGTCCCGGTAAGGGACGGTTCCGGCACTACCAGCACATTGAAGGCGCCTCCGCGCGGGCATGTCCTGCGCGGCGGCGGAGTTGTTCCTGAACAGGGCCCGGCGGGAGCCCGAGAAGGGGGAAGGTCATGACGGAGACGGTGAGCGGCTCGTCGGCACGGCGCGGCAAGGGGGGCCGCAAAGGGCTGAAGATCGAGCGCATTTTCACCACGCCCGGCGTGCACCCGTACGACGAGCTGCGCTGGGAACGTCGTGACGTCGTCATGACCAACTGGCGGGACGGCTCGGTCAACTTCGAGCAGCGCGGCGTCGAGTTCCCCGACTTCTGGTCGCTGAACGCCGTCAACATCGTCACGTCCAAGTACTTCCGCGGCGCGGTCGGCACCCCGCAGCGGGAATGGAGCCTGAAGCAGCTCGTCGACCGCGTCGTCCGCGTGTACGTGGAGACGGGCCTGCGGGAGGGCTATTTCGCCTCCGAGCAGGACGCCGAGATCTTCGACCACGAGCTGAAGTACGCCCTCGTCCACCAGCTCTTCAGCTTCAACTCCCCGGTCTGGTTCAACGTCGGCACCAAGTCCCCGCAGCAGGTGAGCGCGTGCTTCATCCTGTCGGTGGACGACACGATGGAGTCGATCCTCGACTGGTACAAGGAAGAGGGCGTCATCTTCAAGGGCGGCTCAGGGGCCGGCCTGAACCTGTCCCGCATCCGGTCCAGCAAGGAGCTGCTCTCCTCGGGCGGCACCGCCAGCGGGCCCGTCTCGTTCATGCGGGGCGCCGACGCGTCCGCCGGGACGATCAAGTCGGGCGGGGCGACCCGGCGCGCCGCGAAGATGGTCGTGCTGGACGTCGACCACCCCGACATCGAGGAGTTCATCGAGACCAAGGCGCGCGAGGAGGACAAGATCCGCGCGCTGCGGGACGCCGGGTTCGACATGGACCTCGGCGGCCGGGACATCAGCAGCGTCCAGTACCAGAACGCCAACAACTCCGTCCGCGTGTCGGACGAGTTCATGCAGGCCGTGGAGTCCGACGGCGAGTTCGGGCTGCGCGCCCGCATGACGGGCGAGGTCATCGAGACCGTCAAGGCCAAGGACCTGTTCCGGCTCATGGCCAAGGCCGCGTGGGAGTGCGCCGACCCCGGCATCCAGTACGACGACACGATCAACGACTGGCACACCAACCCCGAAACCGGGCGTATCACCGCAAGTAACCCGTGCAGTGAGTACATGAGCCTGGACAATTCGTCCTGCAACCTCGCGAGCATCAACCTGCTGAAGTTCCTCACCGACGCGGGCACGTTCGACGTCGCGAAGTTCGTGAAGCTCACCGAGCTGATCATCACGGCGATGGACATCTCGATCACGTTCGCCGACTTCCCGACCGAGAAGATCGCCGAGACGACCCGCGACTACCGGCAGCTCGGCATCGGCTACGCCAACCTGGGCGCGCTGCTGATGGCGACGGGGCACGCCTACGACTCCGAGGGCGGCCGCTCCCTCGCCGCGGCGATCACGTCGCTGATGACGGGCGTCGCCTACAAGCGCTCCGCCGAGATCGCCGGCGTGGTGGGGCCGTACGCGGGCTACGCGCGCAACGCCGAGGCGCACAAGCGGGTCATGCGCAAGCACGCCGCCGCCAACGACGGCATCCGCACGCTGGACGAGATGGACAAGGCGATCCACGCCGCCGCCGCCAAGCAGTGGGCGGACTGCCTCAAGGCCGGCGAGAAGCACGGCTACCGCAACGCCCAGGCCAGCCTGCTCGCTCCGACCGGCACCATCGGGCTGATGATGGACTGCGACACCACCGGCATCGAGCCCGACCTCGCGCTGATGAAGTTCAAGAAGCTCGTCGGCGGCGGGTCCATGCAGATCGTCAACCACACGGTGCCGCGCGCCCTGGAGAAGCTCGGCTACCAGCAGGAGCAGATCGAGGCGATCGTCGAGTACATCGCCGAGCACGGCCACGTGGTGGACGCGCCGGGGCTGCGTCCCGAGCACTACGAGGTGTTCGACTGCGCGATGGGCGAGCGGGCGATCAGCCCGATGGGGCACGTCCGGATGATGGCGGCCGTCCAGCCGTTCCTGTCCGGCGCGATCTCCAAGACGGTCAACATGCCGGAGTCGGCCACCGTCGAGGACATCGAGAAGGTGTACTTCGAGGGCTGGCGGCTCGGCCTGAAGGCCCTGGCGATCTACCGCGACAACTGCAAGGTCGGCCAGCCCCTGTCGGCCGCCGGCAAGAAGGACAAGGAGGCGCCGGCGGAGGCGGCGGCCCCCCGCCCGGTCCGCAGGCGGCTGCCGAAGCAGCGTCCCGCGACCGTCACCCGGTTCTCCGTCGCCGGCGCCGAGGGCTACATGACCGCCTCGTCCTACCCGGACGACGGCGTCGGCGAGGTGTTCCTCAAGCTCGGCAAGCAGGGCTCCACGCTCGCCGGCGTGATGGACGCCTTCTCCATGGCGATCTCCATCAGCCTGCAGTACGGCGTCCCGCTGGAGACGTGGGTGGAGAAGTTCACCAACATGCGGTTCGAGCCCGCCGGCATGACCGACGACCCCGACATCCGCATGGCGACCTCGGTGATGGACTACATCTTCCGCCGCCTGGCGCTGGACCACCTCCCCTACGAGGAGCGCGCGGGCCTCGGCATCTTCACCGCCGAGGAGCGCGCGATGCAGGCCAACGGCGAGGACCCGGCCGCCCTGCACGCCGAGGACGAGGTCGACCGCGAGTCGCTCGCCCAGTCCGCCGAGATCAGCAAGCCGGCCGCCCCGGCCCCGGCCGCCCCCGCGTACGAGGCCCACTCGTCCGTGGAGGCGATCGAGAGCCGCCAGGGCCGCACGGCCGACGCGCCGCTCTGCCTCACCTGCGGCACGAAGATGCGCCCGGCCGGCAGCTGCTACGTCTGCGAAGGCTGCGGCTCCACCAGCGGCTGCAGCTGACGCCTGCCTCCTCCGCCCGGTAAGCACCTCGCGTACTTACCGGGCGTTGGCGTTCTTGGGAGCACCCAGGGTGGCGGCGTCTTCAGGAGGGCTCGGGCTTGTCGTCGGTGGGGGACTTGATCGGCTGGGTGGTCGAGGAGCGGCGGCGTGAGGTCTTGCGGCGGCTCGCCACCAGGAGGTCGTCCTCGGAGCCGTCGGGGGACGGCTTGTCCGGGGCCGGTTCCGGGGCGGTGACGGCCTTCGGGCTGCGGCGGGGCTTCTTCGGCGGCTTCAGTTCGGCCTGGCGGAGGGATTCCACGAAGCTCGCGGCGTCGTCCTCGTCGTCGGCGTCCGGGCCGGTCCGGCGCTTGCCGGTGATCCACTGGTCGACGGTGAGGCGGCCGCCGCCGCCCGCGGCGAACACGAGGCTGGCCATGCCGAGGGCCACGACGAGCTCGTAGCCGTTTCGCACCGTCGCGCCGTCCACCACGAACAGGCCCTGGTCGGCGTGGACGAAGACGAACGCGCCGGCCATGTCGATGAACAGCAGGGCGCCCGTGACGGGCAGCCCGAGGCCGGCGATGAGCGCCGCGCCGCCGAGGAGCTCGACGAACGCCGAGTAGACGGCGGCGGCGGTGGGCAGCGGCACGCCGAGGTCGTCGAACGTACGGCCGGTCGCGGTGATGCCCGCCTCGATCTTCTGCCAGCCGTGCGCCATGAAGACGATGCCCACGCCGAGCCGCGCGAGGACTGCCACGACGTCGTAGAGCGGCCGAGAGCGCATGCGGTCGACTCCTTCAGCACGGGGATGGGGCCCGGTTAGACGGAGAGTATGACGGCCTGTCCGGAGATATCGCGAACGTCGCAGGTGACGGCTATGGTCGGCGGGTGAGGACGCGGTCGAGAAGATCGTGGTGACCGGCTACGAGGACGAGCCGCGGGGTGTCATGGTGGAGGGCTCGGACGGCGGCGGGCGGTTCGAGGAGGTCGTCCTGCGGCCGCACGTGACGCTGGCCGACTCCGCGCAGGCCGGGAGGGCCGCCGAGCTGCACGAGAAGGCGCATGAGCTCTGCTTCATCGCGAACTCGGTCAACTTCCCCGTCCGCCATGAGGCGAGCTGGGGGTAGGTCAGCGCGTCCGGCCGCGGGGCTTCAGGCGCGCCGCCGGCATGGGCGGTGCGGGGAGGCGGTCGCCGCGGTAGCCCTCCACCGCGCCGAAGCGGTCGCCCGTCATCCAGTCCTCGCGGGCCTGGGCGATCTCCTCTCCGGCTCGGGCGATGAAGTTCCACCACATGACGAGCTTCTCCTCGAACGGCTCGCCGCCCAGCAGGACGAAGCCGCCGGGCCCGTCGGCCCGCAGCGGCAGCTCGCGGCGTCCGGAGCCGAGGTAGAGCATCGAGCCGGGTTCGACCCGCTCGCCGTCGATCTCGATGGCGCCGGACATGGTGAGCGCCGCGTACTCGAAGTCCGGCTCGACCGGCAGGCGCACGTCGGCGCCGTCTTCCAGGGCGATGTCCGCGCCCATGATCGGGGTGAACGCGGTGCCGGGGGAGGCGGCGCCGTCGAGTTCGCCCAGCAGGAGAGTGGCGGTGAAGCCGGGGGCGGTGACCACGGGCAGGTCGGGGTGGAACTCCCAGGCGGGGTCGGTGTGCCGGTGGGCGTCCGGGAGCGCGACCCAGAGCTGGGCGCCGTGCAGGACGGGGGAGTGGTCGCGCGGCGACTCCTCCGAGTGGGCGATGGCGCGGCCGGCGGTCATCAGCCCGAGCTGCTTCGGGCGGATGGTCTGCAGGCTGCCGAGGCTGTCGCGGTGCAGGACCTCCCCGCCGTGCAGCCAGCTGACGGTCTGCAGCCCGATGTGCGGATGCGGCGGCACCTGCATGCCGGGCTGGTCGGTGATGTCGTCCGGCCCGTAGTGGTCGACGAAGCACCATGCGCCCACCATCCGCCGCCCCAGGCTGGGCAGCAGCCGGCGGACGACGGTGCTCTCGCCCAGCGGGACCCGGCGCGGCGGCAGCAGTTCGTGGACGGGCCCACCCGCCACGTCGTCGCGTCCGCCGCACTGCACCGGCTTCGGCCGGACATCGAGATTGCTCACCGCAACCGCCCTTCCCACAACGCCGTCCCTTAACGATGCCCTACCGCCTCCCCGGTTGAACCCGCGGAATGGGGTGTGCGGGCGCCGGGTTCACCTCTATGTGATGCACGGTGAGTACAAGGTCCCCGGTGGCAAGCTCGTGGTCGCGGACGTCGACGTCGTCGACGGTGTCCTGCGCAACCCTCGGATCAGCGGCGACTTCTTCCTCGAACCGGACGCGGCCCTGGACGCGATCAACGGCGTCCTCGACGGGCTGCCCGCGGCGCTGGACGCCAGGGCGATCGGCGTCCGCGTCCAGGCGGGGCTGCCGCGCGGCACGGTGATGCTCGGCATCACCGCCGAGGCCGTCGGCATCGCGGTGCGGCGGGCCGTCGCCAAGGCGTCGGACTGGCGCGACCACGACTGGCGGCTGGTCCACGAGCCGCCGCAGGAACCGGCCCTGCACATGGCGCTCGACCAGGTGCTCGCCGAGGAGGTCGGCGCGGGCCGCCGCCCGCCGACGCTGCGGGTGTGGGAGTGGGCGTCGCCCGCGGTGGTCATCGGCAGCTTCCAGTCGCTGCGCAACGAGGTGGACGCCGCGGCGGCGGAGCGGCACGGCGTCGAGGTGGTGCGGCGCATCAGCGGCGGCGGAGCGATGTTCATCGAGCCCGGCAACACGATCACGTACTCGCTGTACGCGCCGGAGACGCTGGTCGCCGGGATGTCGTTCGCGGAGAGCTACGCGTTCCTGGACGACTGGGTGCTCGGCGCGCTCGGCGGGCTCGGGATCAAGGCGTGGTACCAGCCGCTGAACGACATCACGTCCGACAACGGCAAGATCGCCGGTGCGGCGCAGAAGCGGCTCGCGTCGGGCGCGGTGCTGCACCACGTGACGATGGCCTACGACATCGACGCGGAGAAGATGCTGCAGGTCCTGCGCATCGGCCGGGAGAAGATCTCCGACAAGGGGATCGCCAGCGCGGTGAAGCGGGTGGACCCGCTGCGGCGGCAGACCGGCCTGCCCCGCGAGGAGATCATCGACCGCATGATCGGGCACTTCCGGTCCCGGTACGGCCTCACCGGCGACCGGGTGGGCGAGGACGAACTGCGCCTGGCCCGCAAGTACGTCACCGACAAGTTCGCCACTCCGGAGTGGACGGCCCGCATCCCCTGACGCGCGCGGCCGGGGCGGAACCCTGGCGCGCCGCCGTGCGTCCTCCTCATGGCAGGTCGCGGGCGTGCGGCGGCACGCCGTAGGTTGGTGACGTCGGCCGATGATGAGGAGCGTTCATGTCGATGCAGAAGGGCGCCAACACCGCGGTGCCGGTTCCCTCGGTGCGGGTCGAGCTGGGCTGGCAGGCCGGTCCGGGCGTGCCGGACGCGGACGCGTCGGCGCTCCTGGTGACCGAGGCCGGGCGGGTCCGGTCCGACGGCGACTTCGTCTTCTACAACCAGCCGGCGCACGCCTCCGGCGCGGTGCGGCACGAGGGCAAGCAGCAGGGGCCGACGGTCCTGGACGTCCTGTCGGTGGACCTGAGCCGGGTCGAACCCGCCATCGACAAGATCGTCATCGCGGCGTCCGCGGACGGCGGGACGTTCGGCCAGTTCCAGGGCCTGTACGTGCGGGTCGTGGACGCGGCGGGCGGCACGGAGGTCGCCCGGTTCGACAGCCCCGGCGCGACCACGGAGACGGCGTTCGTGCTCGGTGAGCTGTACCGGCGGCAGGGCGCGTGGAAGTTCCGCGCGGTCGGCCAGGGGTACGACTCGGGCCTCGCGGGCCTGGCCACCGACTACGGCATCTCGGTCGACGACCCGGGCCAGGCGGCACCGCCGCCGCCCCCGCAGCCGGTGCGGCCGCCCGCCCCTCCGGCGCCCCCGCAGCCGCAGTACGCGCCGCCGCCTCCGCCGCCCGGCGGCCAGTACGCGCCGCCCCCTCCGCCGCCCGGCCAGTACGCGCCGCCGCCTCCGCCGCCAGGCGGCCAGTACGCGCCGCCCCCTCCGCCGCCCGGCCAGTACGCGCCGCCGCCTCCGCCGCCAGGCGGCCAGTACGTTCCGCCTCCGCCGCCGCCTCCACCGGGCCAGTACGCGCCGCCGCCTCCCCCAGGTGGTCAGTACGCGCCGCCGCCTCCCGGCCAGTACGCGCCCCCGCCCGGCCCGGCGCAGCCGCAGCAGCAGGGCGGCAAGATCTCCCTGACGAAGAACGCCCCGTCGGTGTCGCTCACCAAGCACGGCGCGACGGGCGGCCACATGCGCGTCAACCTCAACTGGACCGCCCGCGAGGGCGCCGCCAAGGGGCGGCTCGGCAAGCGCCGCCGCGGCGTCGACCTCGACCTCGACCTGTGCTGCCTCTGGGAACTGCAGGACGGCCGCAAGGGCATCATCCACGCGATCGGCGACATGGGCGCCCTCGACCGCGCGCCGTTCATCAAGCTCGACAAGGACGACCGCACCGGCGCCATCGAGTCGGGCGAGAACCTCCACATCAACCTCGACCACACCGGGGACTTCAAGCGCATCCTGGTGTTCGCCGAGATCTACGACGGCGCCGACGACTTCCGCGGCCTGGACGCGATCGCCACGCTGTTCCCGGTGGGCGCGCCGCCCATCGACATGCGGATGGACGACTGCGTGGACGGCTCCCGCGACGCGGTCCTGGCGCTCATCGAGAACGTGAACGGCGAGCTGGTCGTCCGCCGGGAGGGGCGGTTCATCCTGCCGCCTCCCGGCCGGCCGCGCTGGGGCAAGATGGCCGTCGACCAGGCGTACGGCTGGAACCTGGAGTGGGTCGCCTCGCGCGGCAAGGACTGAGCGGCGCTCACGCGGCCTTCAGCTGCTCCGCCAGCTTCTTGTCGTGGGCGACCCGCACGAGGGCCGCGGTGAACCGCGCCAGGTCCTTGCCGGGGACCTTCTCGGCGAGCTCGCCGGCGTCGGTGGGCAGGCCGAGCCGTTCGGCGCCCTTCTTGACCTGGTCGTCGATGTGGGGGCGCAGCCACGGCCAGATGGCCTGCGCTTCGCGGAAGAAGATGTCCACGCCGGTGGGGCCGATGCCGGGGAACTCCTGCAGCAGCTCGGCGGCCTTCTTCGGGTCGCGTCCCGACTCGATGGCGAGGCGCCGCAGGTCGCCCTTGTACTTGTCCTGGACGATCTCGGCGGTCTCGCCCAGGCGGGACGCGGTCGACTCGTCGTAGCGGACGTAGTGGCCGCGCCCGAGCGCGTCCACCCGGTCCTGCCACGACAGCCGGCTCATGCCGCGCGCGGTTCCGCCGCCGGCCGCGAACAGTTCGCGGGCGGCGGACACCGCGATGTCCGCCGAGATGCGCGCGCTCAGCAGGTTGGCCAGGACGAGCAGCTTGAACAAGGCGGCAGGCTGGTCCTTCAGCGTTATGCCGGCCTCCTCGGCGAACGTCTGGCCGGACTCGCGCAGCAGCTTCTTCACGACGGCATCCATGGCATGTACCTCCCGTGGATGGCGCCTACCCGGCCAGGCCGCGATGACTCCCCGGGAGGGTCTCGCAGGGACTCACAGGAGGCTGAGCTGCCCTTCGCCGGCGAGCGGGTCGCGGTGCTTCTTCAGGTGCCGCCAGCGCGGGAGGTCGTCCAGGTACGACCAGGACATTCGGTGGTGCGGCGTGGGCCCGTGCTCCTCCAGCGCCTTCTGGTGGACGGGCGAGGGGTACCCGGCGCTGTCGGCGAACCCGTAGCCGGGGAACTCGCCGTCCAGCTCCGCCATCAGCCGGTCGCGGTGGACCTTCGCCAAGACGGACGCGGCGGCGACCGTGACCGACCTCTGGTCGGCCTTGATCTCGCACCGGACGCGCCAGGGCCGGCCCAGGAAGTCGTGCTTGCCGTCCAGGATGACCACGTCGGGCCGGGCGGGTAGCGATTCCAGCGCGCGGACGGCGGCACGCCGCAGCGCCTCGGTCATGCCGACCTCGTCGATCTCCTCGGGCGACGACGCGCCGATCGCGTGCCCGGCGAGCCATCCGGGCAGCAGGCCGGCGAACGCCTCGCGGTGCGCCCCGGTGAGCAGCTTGGAGTCGGTCAGCGCGACGGTCTTCTCGCCGCGCCCCGGCAGGACGGGCGGCGGGCTCAGGTCGGTGACGGCGGCGCACACCACGACGGGTCCGGCCCAGGCGCCGCGGCCGACCTCGTCCACCCCGGCGATCGTGACCGGGCGCGCGGCCCGCAGCTCGTCCTCGATCTCGTAGCCCGCGGCGCGCGGGATCCCCGCGGATGCGGGGCCGGGGTCGAGCCCGGGGAGGGCGTCGCCGGTCGTGTCGGTCAAGGAGGCTCCTCTAGGACGCGTGGACTCACGAGCGCAGCGGCCGGCGAACGCGGGAACCTGCGAACGCGGGAACCTGCGAACGCGGGGCTCACGACCGCATGAACGCCGCGATCGCGTGGCCGAGCCGCTCCCCGTCGTCCTCCTGCAGGAAGTGGCCCGCGCCGTCGATCGTAGGGTGCTCGATGCCCTGCGCGCCCGGAACCAGCTGCTTGAACAGCGGGGCCATCGCACCGGTGATGGGGTCCTTGTCGCTGAAGGCGACCAGGAACGGCTTGTCCCACGCGCGCAGGACGTCCCAGGCGTCGCGGTTCGGCTGCGCCTCCGGGTCGTCGGGTTCGGCGGGGACGAGCGCCGGCATCGCCCGCGGCCCCGCCTTGAACGACTCGTCCGGGAACGGCGCGTCGTAGGCGGCGCGCACCTCGTCGGTCAGGGCGGTGCGGCATCCGGCGGCGATGTTGCGGGCGATGTCGAACTCGGCGGCCGTGCGGACGGACTGCCGGAACCTCAGCCACGTCTCCGGCATCGGGAAGTCGCCCGTGGGCAGGCCGGTGTTGGCCACGACGACGCGGGAGAACCGGTCCTGGTGGGCGGTGACCAGGCGCAGGCCGATGAGGCCGCCCCAGTCCTGCCCGACGAGGGTGACGTCCCGCAGGTCGAGGGCGTCGAACACCAGCGAGCGCGTCCATTCGATGTGGCGGGCGTAGGTGTGGTCGGTCATCTCGGCGGGCTTGTCGGAGCGCCCGAAACCGACCAGGTCGGGCGCGACGACGCGGAGCCCCGCGCCGGCCAGGACCCGCATGACGCGGCGGTAGAGGAACGACCAGCTCGGCTCGCCGTGCAGGCACAGCACGACGGGGCCGTCGGAGGGGCCCGCCTCGACGTAGGCCATCCGCAGCGCGCCGTCGCCGTCCTGGGCGGGCACGTCGGCGTAGCGCGGTTCGTAGGGGAAGTCCGGGAGGTGGTCGAAGCGCTCGTCGGGCGTACGCAGGATCCGCATCCGCCCATCATGGCAGCGCCCGGCGGACGCGCGTCAGAGCCAGCCGTTGTGCCGCGCGGTGCCCACCGCCTCGATGCGGTTGCGCGCGCCCGTCTTGCCGATCGCGGCGGACAGGTAGTTCCGGACGGTGCTCTCCGACAGGTGCAGCCGCGCGGCGATGTCGGCGACGGTGGACCCGTCGGCCGCGGCCGACAGCACGTCGCGCTCCCGCTCGGTCAGCGGGTTCGGGCCGACCGACAGCGCCGCCGCGGCCAGCGCCGGGTCGACGACCTGCTCCCCGGCCAGGACGCGCCGCAGGGCCGTGACCAGGTCCTCGATGGGGCCGTCCTTGACCAGGAACCCGCTCGCCCCCGCCTCCATCGCGCGGCGCAGGTAGCCGGGCCGCCCGAACGTGGTCACGATCAGCACCTTGCACGCGGGCAGCTCGCGGCGCAGGTCGGCGGCGACGTCCAGGCCGCTGCGGCCGGGCATCTCGATGTCGAGCACGGCGACGTCCGGGCGGGTGCGCAGCGCCTCGGCCAGCGCCTGCGCGCCGTCGCCGACCTCGGCGACGACCTCGACGTCCTCCTCCAGGCCGAGCAGCAGGGCGAGCGCGCCGCGCATCATGCCCTGGTCCTCGGCGAGCAGCACTCTGATCACGTCGCTCATTGTCCACCCGCGCCCCGCGCCGCGCCGGCGGGGACGGTGACGGTCAGCAGGAACCCTCCTCCGGGCGCGGGGCCGGCCCGGACCGTGCCGTCGGCCGTCGCCACCCGCTCGGACAGCCCGCGCAGCCCGTGGCCGCCGTGGGCGCCCGGCCCGTGCCGCCCGGACGCGCCGGCCCCGTCGTCCCGCACCTCCAGGACGGCCCGGTCACCGTCCGCGCGGACGGTGATGTCGCAGTGCGCGGCCCCGCTGTGCCGGATCACGTTGGTGACCCCTTCGCGGACCGCCCAGCCGAGCAGCGCGTCCGTCCCGGCCGGCAGCGGCGGTCCGGTGCGGCGGATGGCGGCCTCCACGCCGGCGTCCGCCAGCGCCGTGCGGGCGGCGTCCAGCTCGCCGGCCAGGCCGCGGCCCCGGTACCCGCTGACCGCCTGCCGGACCTCGTCCAGGGCCTCCCGCCCCACGGTCTCGATGTCGGCGGCCTGCCGGGCGGCCACCGCCGGGTCGCGCTCGGCGATGAGCCGGACGGCCTGCGCCTTCACCACCATCAGCGACAGCGTGTGGCCGAGCAGGTCGTGCAGGTCGCGGGAGAAGCGCAGCCGCTCGCGCGCCACGGCCGCCTCGGCGAGCTCCTCCCGCGCGTCCCGGAGCAGGCCGATGACGGTGAACAGCCGCAGGATCACCGCGGTCACCACGCCGGCCGTCGCGGTGCCGTACCAGATCGCGGCGAGGGCGCCGCCGTCCTCGCCGCCCGCCCAGCCGACCAGGGCGCTCAGCGAGGAGACGCCGCCGACGCCGGCGAGCATCGCGAGCTCCGGTCCGCCGCGCCGCGGCAGGTGCCCGACGAGGACGCCGGTGGAGAGCCCCAGCAGCGGGAACAGCGTGTACCACCGGCCCTGGAAGCCCAGGGACGCCGCGGCCGCGACCGCCGCCTGGGCGGTCAGCAGCACGATCGGCACCCGGATGGGGAAGCGCCCGTCGAACGAGGTGCGGATGACGGCGACGTGCAGGAACGCGAACACCAGCAGCGCCGCGACGGCGAGCCACACGGGACGGGCGCGGCCCTGCGCCACGTCCCACAGCGGCCACACCAGGATGATGAGCCAGAACACGAAGACGTGGCCGCGGGGTCCTTCGCGGTCCAGGGTGTCCAGATCCAGGTCGGGCACGCGCCTTCGCGGAGTGCCCTTCCATGGGATCACCTGTCGTTCTCCTCGTTCACATTGCCACGGTATGCGGACGTCCCGCTCACGGGCTGCGGGCTCGTTCACAGGGTTCGGGTGGAGCGCCGGTAGCCGAAGGCGGCGAAGGCCACGAAGACGCCCGCCCACAACGCCAGCAGCATGACGCCGGCCGGCGTCGGGGCGTGGCCTTCGGTGACGCGCCAGGACAGCTCGCCGTAGCGGTTGATCGGCGTCGCCGCCCCGATGTCCTGCAGCCACCCGGGGAACCTGGTGATCGGCACCCACAGGCCGCCCAGCAGGGACAGGCCCATGTAGCAGGTCAGCGCGGCCATCTGCGCCTGCTGCGCGGTGAACAGGTACCCGAGGCCGATCCCGAGGACCGCCATGGGCGCGATGCCCGCCCACAGCAGCGCGACCACGGCCGCCCACTGGCCGGCGCCGAGCGACACCCCGTTCACCAGCGCGCCGGCCAGGCAGATCGACACGATCGGCGGGACGGCGACGACCATCGCGCACAGAGTCCGGCCGACGACGACCTCGGAGGGGCGCAGGGGCAGCAGCCGCAGCTGCCGTATCCAGCCGAGCGGCTTGTCCTCGGCGATGGACACGCCGTTGTTCAGCACGGCCCCGACCGCGCCGAAGCCCGCCATGCCCACCATCGCGTAGACCGCGCCCGCGTGCTCGGACTTCCCGGTCAGGTCGAGGTTGGTGAACACCAGGTACATCGTGAGCGGCGATATCAGGCTCATCACGAGGTAGCCGGGGTCGCGCAGCAGCCGCATCATCTCCAGCCGGACGTAGGACAGGATCATCGCAGGGCCTCCTTCTGTCCGGTGAGGGCGAGGAACGCCTCTTCCAGGCCGGCCCCCGTCACCTCGAGGTCGCGGACCATCCCGGCCTCGGCCAGCGCCAGGACCGTCGCGTCCGAGTCGGTGGTGTGCAGCAGGACGCGGCGCCCCCGCACCTCGCTGCCGACCACGCCGGGAAGGCCGTCCAGCGCCGCCGCCGGCCCGTCCAGGTCGAAGGCGACGGTGCGGCCGGGGACGCGCCGCTTGATCTCCTCGCTGGTGCCGTCGGCGATGACGCGGCCCCGGTCGATGACCACGATCCGGTCGGCGTAGTCGTCGGCCTCCTCCAGGTAGTGGGTGGAGAACAGGATCGTCCGCCCGTGCTCGGCGTAGGAGCGCACGCTCGCCCACAGCTCGCGCCTCGACTCGATGTCCAGGCCCGTCGTCGGCTCGTCCAGGACGAGGAGGTCGGGCGCGCCCGCCACCGCGATCGCGAACCGGACGCGCTGCGCCTGCCCGCCCGACAGCCGGTCGGCCCGCCGCCCCGCCAGGTCCGCGACGCGCGCGGTCTCCATCAGCTCGTCCAGCGGCGGGACGGCCCGGTCGCGGGCCTTCGCCGCGTAGGCGCGGCGGACGAAGCCGAGCAGCTCCCGGACGGTCACCCCGCCGATCAGCCGCCCCGTCTGCGGCATCGCGCCCACGCGGCCGCTGCGCACCGCCCGCTGCGGCGCCGTGCCCAGCAGCCGCACCTCGCCCGCGTCGGGCGGGATCAGCCCGAGCAGCATCGCGATGGCCGTGGACTTGCCCGCGCCGTTCGGGCCGAGGAGCGCCACGGACGTCCCCCGGTCGAGGCGCAGGTCGAGGCCGTCGACCGCCCGCACCGTCCCGTAATCCTTGGTCGCGCCGGTGAAGAGCACCGCCGGTTCCGCCGTTCTGACTTCCATGCCTCGGACCTTACGGATTCGGCCGGTGCCGGCAGCAGATGCGAACCTCCACTTCTGGACAGTACGAATGTCCTGGTCCCGGCGGCGGGGTGAGCTGCGCCCCGCCCCAGGCAGGGTGGGCGGGCGCCAACGAACCGGGCGCGGGGAGTCCCGTTCCGGGCGGTCCTGCGCTTTACTCGCCTTGATGGCTTTGTTCGACAGGTCCCGCTCCCGCCCGGCGAAGGACGCCGCGGCGCGGGATCTTTTCGAGCGCCTGCGGGTGCGCTACTTCCACATCGCGCCGGGGCTGCGGTTCCTGGGCGGGCTGCTGCTGGTGGCGCTGGTGCTGGCCGGCGCGGTCGTGCTCGACGGGCCGTTCCTCGGCGCGGCGGCGGGCGCGGTCGTCCTGCTGGTCGCCGTGCACCTGACCCTGCGCTCGCCCACGGGCATGGCGGTCGTCGCCGTCATCGCGTCCTGGGTCGCGCTGTCCCTGCCCCTGGGCGGGCTCTATCCCGGCGGCGACGACCTGTCGTACCTGAGCCCGGCGGTGCTGCTGGCCGCGCTCGCCGTGCCCGTGGCCGCGGCCGCGTTCCGCCTGCGCGGGTACGCGCCGTGGAGCACGACGCTGCTCGCGCTCGCCGCCGCCGGAGCCGCGACGGCGGCGACCGCCCACGTGGTGCCGCAGGCCAGTGCCGCGCCTGGCTGGGCCGCCGCCCTGGCCGTCCTCGCCTACCGGTGGGACCGGGCGCGCCGTACGGTGCCCGCCGAGGCGTACGAGACCGGCTGGGTCCAGGAACAGGCGAGCCCGAAAGGGGACGCGATGCCGCCGGGCCCCCGCAAGAACCCGACCGGCCCGCCCCATCCCGACCGGCCGGACAGGAAGCCGGCCAGGTCCGACCGGCGCGGCCCCGGCGACGAGCCCGCCGCCGCGGCGGCCGCGCGCCCCGCCCACGGGGGCGCCGCCGCGCGGGCC
>NZ_JBIQHY010000005.1:115135-128866 GCF_044508335.1 Actinomadura sp. | reverse complement strand
CCCCCTGGGCCAACAGCGCCTTACCTCACTCCGTACAGGTGTTC
This sequence comes from Actinomadura sp., assembly GCF_044508335.1. Lineage (NCBI taxonomy): Bacteria > Bacillati > Actinomycetota > Actinomycetes > Streptosporangiales > Thermomonosporaceae > Actinomadura > Actinomadura sp. The sequence continues at coordinate 128,822 of NZ_JBIQHY010000005.1, read as the reverse complement.
CAGCGCCAGCTGGTCCAGGTGTTCGAAGGCGGTGCGGCGGGCGCCGAGGGTTTCGGCGTCGGCGGTGGCGCTGCGGACGGCGCGCCAGTCTTCGCCGTCGGCGAGGGTGGGCTGGGCGAGTTCGGCGACCTTGGCCTGGCGCAGGGCGTCCTGGACGTCGGGGTCGGCGCGGAACGCGCGGACCTTTTCGCGCAGGATGAGCCAGTTGCGCATGCAGGCGGCGGCCGATTCCCACACGCCTTCGTCGTCTTCGGTGCGCGGCGGCTTGAAGTCGAAGTGGATGGGGCCGTCGTAGTCGCTGTTCTCGATGAGGTCGACGACCCAGAACGCGCCGCGCGCGTTGCCGGCGCCGAAGCGGAGGTCCTGGTCGTAGCGGGGACCGTTCTGCCCGTTCAGGTCGATGTGGAAGAGCTTGCCCTGCCACAGCGCCTGGGCGAGTCCGTGGGCGTAGTTGAGCCCGGCCATCTCCTCGTGGCCGACTTCGGGGTTCAGGCCGACCTTGTCGGCGTGTTCGAGGGTCTGGATGAAGGCGAGGGCGTGGCCGATGGTGGGGAGCAGGATGTCGCCGCGCGGCTCGTTGGGCTTCGGCTCGATCGCGAAGCGCAGGTCGTAGCCCTGGTCGGCGACGTAGGAGCCGAGGACGTCGAACGCCTCCTTGTAGCGGTCCAGGGCGGCCCGGACGTCCTTGGCCGCGCCGGATTCGGCGCCTTCGCGGCCGCCCCAGCACACGTAGGTCTTGGCGCCGAGTTCGGCGGCGAGGTCCAGGTTGTCCATGACCTTGCGGAGCGCGAACCGGCGGACGTCGCGGTCGTTGGCGGTGAACGCGCCGTCCTTGAAGATGGGGTGGCCGAACAGGTTCGTGGTGGCGGTGGTGACGACGAGGCCCGTCTCGTCGAGGGCCTTGCGGAACGCGTTGATCTTCTCCTGCCGCTCGCCGGGCGAGGCGTCGAAGTCGAACACGTCGTTGTCGTGGAAGTTGACGCCGTAGGCGCCGATCTCGGCGAGCTTGCGGACGGCGCGGTCGGCGGGCATCGGCGGGCGGGTGCCGGGGCCGAACACGTCGACGCCCTGCCAGCCGACGGTCCAGATGCCGAACGAGAACCGGTCCTCGGGCGTGGGCGTGTAGTCGCTCATGGAATCCTCCTCAGATCTCCGGGGCGGAGTCGCGCAGCGCGGCGTAGCGCTCGCGGACCTCCGGCCCGGTGCGGTCGCTGGTGTGTTCGGTGGCGGGCGGCGCGGGCCATGCGGGCGGCTCGGGCGTTCCGGCGAGCGCCCACGCGGCCTGGCGGGCGGCGCCGAGCGCGACGTATTCGGCGGGCTCGGGCACGGTCACCGGCGTCCCGAAGATCGCGGGGGCGAGTTCCCGGACGGCGGCGGAGCGTGCGCCGCCGCCGATCAGCAGGGTGCGGTTGGGCCGGACGCCCTGCGCGGCGAGGTGGTCGACGGCGTCGGCGAGCGAGCACAGCAGCGCCTCGACCGCGGCCCGCGCCACGTTCTGCCGCGTCGCGTTGGCGGTGGTGAGGCCCGCGAGGACGCCGGTGGCGCCGGGACGGTCGGGGGTGCGCTCGCCGTCCAGGTAGGGCAGGAGGGTCACGCCGCCGGCGCCGGGCTCGGCGGCGAGGGCGAGGTAGGACAGCTCGTCCAGGGTGGCGCCGGTCATCGCGGCGGCGGAGGTGAGGATCCGCGCGGCGTTCAGGGTGCAGACGAGCGGCAGGAACCGGCCGGTCGCGTCGGCGAACCCGGCGACGAGGCCGGAGGGGTCGGCGGCGGGCTCGTCGGCGACCGCGAACGCCGTCCCGGACGTGCCGATCGACACGACGACGTCGCCGGGCCGCAGCCCGAGGCCGAGCGCGGCGCCCATGTTGTCGCCGGTGCCGGGGCCGAGCGCGGCGCCCCACGCCGTCTCGCCGACCTGCTCGCCGGGTGCGGCGACGCGCGGCGTCGCGGCGTCGCGGCCGAGCGCGGCGCGCAGGATGTCGGGCAGGTAGGCGCCGGTGGCGGGGGACCAGTACCCGGTGCCGGACGCGTCGCCCCGGTCGGTGACCGGGGCGGGCGCGCCGAGCCGCAGCGTCAGCCAGTCGTGCGGCAGCATGACCTGCTCGGTGCGCCGCGCGTTCGCGGGCTCGTTGTCGGCCATCCACCGCAGCTTGGTCACCGTGAAGGAGGCGAGCGGCACGCTGCCGGTCCGCTCCGCCCACGCCTTCGCGCCGCCGAGCTCCTCGACGAGCGCGCGGGCCTGCGGCGCCGAGCGGGTGTCGTTCCACAGCAGCGCGGGCCGGACGACGTCGCCGGCCTCGTCGAGCGCGACCATGCCGTGCTGCTGGGCGCCGACGGCGACGGCGTCGGCCCGCTCCAGCAGCTCGCGGACCTGGGAGAGCGCGTTCCACCAGTGGTCGGGGTGGCATTCGGTGCCGTCGGGGTGCGGCGCGGACGCCTCCGCGACCACGGTGCCGTCCGCCGCCCTGCACAGGAGGACCTTCGTCGACTGCGTCGAGGAGTCGACGCCCGCGACCAGGGTCTCGGCCATCCCGCCCCCTTTCGTAAAGAGCTTGGACTAATTAACGTAGCAGAGGGCCGCTGCCCTGCCTATAGTCGCGCTTCATTTAGGGTTATTTCATGACTAAGTCCGCGAACGCCCCCGTCCGGCACGCGACGATGCGCGAGCGGAACCTCGCCGTCGTCCTGGAGCACGTGGCCCGGCACCAGCCCGTGACCAGGGCGCGGCTCGCCGAGCTGACCGGCTTCACCAAGACGACCGTGTCCAACCTCGTCGCCCTGCTGGAGGGCGCCGGGCTGGTCCGGGACGGCGCGCCCGTGCACGAGGGGGAGCGCGGGCGGCCGGGCGTGGGCGTGTCCCTGCACGGCGACGGCGCCGCCGGGCTCGGCCTGGAGGTGAACGTGGACTACCTCGCCGCCTGCGTCCTCGACCTCGCCAAGCAGGTCCGCTACCGGCACGTGATCAGCTCCGACAACCGCGGCCGCGAGCCGGAGGCCGTCCTCGCCGCGCTGTCCGCACTCGCGGCGGAGGCGGTCGCGGCCGCCGCGGGGCAGGGCCTCACCGTCGCCGGCGCCGCGGTGGCACTGCCCGGCCTGCTGGACCGCGAGAACGGCGTGGTGCGCCGCGCCCCGAACCTCGGCTGGACGGACGTGCCCGTCACCGGCGCGCCCGGCCTCGCGGCGGCGCTGCCCGCCGAGTACGACAACGAGGCCAACCTGGCGGCCCTCGGCGAGCTGTGGTTCGGCGGCGGCGCCCGGTTCGGCGACTTCGTGCACGTGTCGGGGGAGATCGGGATCGGCGCCGGCATCGTCGTGGGCGGGCGGGTGTTCCGCGGCGCGCACGGCTTCGCCGGCGAGATCGGCCACCTGGTCGCCGACCCGTCCGGCCCGCCCTGCTCCTGCGGCGGGCGCGGCTGCCTGGAGCAGATCGCCGGTCAGGACGCGATGCTGCGCGCGGCCGGGCTGCCCGTGACGCGGCCGGCCGGCGGGCCGGAGGGCTCGGCCGGCCGGCTCGCCGAGCGGCTCGCCGCCGGCGACGCGGCCGCGCTGGACGCGGTGACCCGCGCCGGGCGGGCGCTCGGCGGCGCGCTCGCCTCGGTCGTCAACCTGATCGACCCGGACACGATCGTGCTCGGCGGCGTGTTCTCCCCGCTGGCGCAATGGGTGCGGCCACCGCTCCAGGACGTCCTCGCGAACGGCTCCGGCGCGCTCCGGCAGGGCGTGCCGCCGGTCGAGGTCTCCGGCCTCGCCGAGGGCGCCGCCGTCCTCGGCGCCGCCGGGCTCGTCGTGGAGCGCGTGATCGCCGACCCCGCGCTCCTGCTCTAGAGGGGCGTGTACTCGAACCAGGCGAAGTCGGCGTGGTTCGTGCTCGCCCGCCCGTTGGACGTGGCGTAGAGGCCGATGTAGGCGCCGGTGAAGCCGCCCGCGACCTGGCTGGTGAGGATGTCGCCGTCCACCGGCTCGCCGAGGGGCGTCCACGTCCCGGGCTCGGTGCTGTAGGACGCCCGGTACCAGCGCCCGTGCGCCTCGAAGCCGAGCTTGACCGGCCCCGGCGCGGCCGGTCCCCGCGCCAGCACCGTCTCGATGCCCTGCTCGCGCTTGATGAGGCGCAGCCCCATGCTCGTCGACACGAGCAGGACGTGGAAGTCGTTGTTCTGGACGAGCGCGAGCCCCGCCGCCTCCTCGTCGGCCGGCGCGAAGTCCAGCGCGGTGAACGCGGCGAAGTCGTGGTGCTGCTGGCGCCGCCCGACGAACGACGGGTTGGCGACGTCGGCGAGGCTCTCCGGGCGGACCCGCAGCCGCAGATGCCCGGGACGCTCGGTCAGGCTCCACCAGCGTTCCCGCGGCGTCCGCTGCATGTTCCAGACCGGGCCCAGCTCGGGGCCGTCGAACTGGTCGCACACCGGTGCGGCGGGCCACGGGTGCGGCGGCAGCGAGGGCGCGGGGGAGGTCGCCTGCAGCCGCCCGCCGGTGACCGGCCAGCCGTCCTCCCAGACGACCGGGGCCAGGAACGTCTCCCGGCCGAGGGCGCACCGGTCGCCGTGGTGCGGGCGCATGGCGAGCAGCACCATCCACCATTCGCCGCCGGGCGTGTCCACCAGGTCGGCGTGCCCGGCGCCGACCACGGGATGGCCGGCGCCGAGATTGCGGTGGGTCAGGATCGGGTTGCGGGGGTTCCCCTGGTACGGGCCGGTCACCTCGTCGGCCCGCGCGACCATCACGGCGTGGTCCATCGCGGTGCCGCCCTCGGCGGTGAGCAGGTGGTACCGGCCGTCGATCTTGTAGATGTGGGAGCCCTCCGACCAGATCGCCCCCTTGACCGCCCCGTCCCAGATCACGTGCTCGTCGCCGGTCAGCGCGAGCGCCTCCGGATCGAACTCGCGCAGCCAGATCTCGGTGTGCCCCTCGTACTTCCCGGTCAGCCGGGTGCCGGTGCACCACGCGCGGCCGTCGTCGTCGAAGAACAGCGACGGATCGATGCCGTCGCCGCCGAGCCGGTGCGCGTCCGACCACGGCCCGGCCGGATCGGACGCGGTCATCACGAAGTGGCCCGACCACTCCGCCCCGTCCACGAGCGTGCAGACGACGTAGAACGTGCCGTCGTGGTGGCGCAGGGTCGGCGCGTACAGGCCGCCCGACGCCGGCACGCCGTCCAGCGGGAGCTGCGAAGGCCGGTCGAGGGCGTGCCCGATCTGCCGCCAGTGCACCAGGTCGCGGCTGTGGAACACCGGCAGGCCCGGGAACCACTCGAAACTGGACGTCATCAGGTAGAAGTCGTCGCCGACGCGGCAGATCGAGGGGTCGGGGTGGAAGCCCGGCAGCACGGGGTTGCGGAACACCGGGTCGCCGGAGGCGGGCCTTCCGAACGCGGGGTCGCCTGGCAGGGTCAAAGCCGTGTCACCTCCACGGGGACGGTGAGGACTCGGTCGGCGCCGAGCTCCCGCACGGGGCCCTCCAGCGTGAAGGAGCCCTGCAGGGGCAGGTCGGCGCTGGACCGCCCGACCGCGACCTCGACCACGCCGGGCTCGACGATGCGCCGCAGGTCCGGCCCGGTGAAGGAGGTCCGGTCGGCGTGCACCTCGAACTCGATGCGGGCCGCCTCGCCGGGCTCCAGCCGGACCCGGGCCCACCCGGCCAGCCAGCGCGCTGGCCGCACCACGGACGCGACCGGGTCGGAGAGGTAGAGCTGGGCGACCTCGGTGCCCGCCCGGTCTCCGGTGTTGCGGACGACCGCGCTGACCGTGACCGACCCGTCGGTGGGGGCGCTCCCGCCGACCTTGAGGTCCTCGTACTCGAACGTCGTCCAGGTCAGGCCGTAGCCGAACGGGTAGAGCGGGACCGGGTCGACGGTGCTCCAGTCGTGCCCGCCGTCCATCGGGGACCGCAGGTAGGTGACCGGAGGGCCGGACGCGCGGCGCGGCACACTGATCGGCATCCGCCCGGACGGCTCGACCCGTCCGGCGAGGACGCCCGCGACCGCGCGCCCGCCCTCCTCCCCGGGGAAGAACGCCTGCACCACGGCGGCGGCCCGGTCCGCGAGGCCCTCGATGGCGTACGGGCGGCCGGTCAGCATCACCAGGACCGTGGGCGTGCCGGTGTCCAGGACCGCCTCGGCCAGCTCCGCCTGCCGGCCGGGCAGCGCGAGCGTCTCGACGTCGCACCCCTCGCCGGAGGTGCCGCGGCCGAACAGCCCCGCACGGTCGCCGAGCACGAGCACGCACACCTCGGCGTCCCGGGCCGCGGCGACGGCGGCCTCGATGTCGGCGTCGTCGGCGACGAACACGTCCTTCGAGCCCGCCACCCGGACGCCGGGCAGCTCGCCGCGCAGCGCGTCCGCCACCGACGGGATCTCCACGCCGAGCGACAGCTCGGGGTGCTGGCGGCCGACGTGGCTCGGAAACGTGTAGCAGCCCATCATCGCGAACGGGTCCTCGGCGAGCGGCCCCGTCACCACGACCCCGCCGCCGGAGCGCAGCGGCAGCACGCCGTCGTTGGCCAGCAGGACGACCGACTCCTCGGCCAGCCGCCGCGCGAGCGCGCGGTGCTCCGGCGGGTCGAAGTCGAGCACCGCGCGGTCCCCGCCGGCCCCGCCGCCGTTGGCGTCCGCGTCGCGGGGCGGCCCGTCGAGCAGGCCCAGCTCGGCCTTCATCGTCAGGACCCGGCCCGCGGCCCGGTCGAGCAGCTCCTCCGGCACGGCGCCCGACCGGACCAGCTCCAGCAGCGGCTCGCCGTAGCAGCGGACGGTCGGCAGCTCCATGTCGATCCCGGCGCGCAGCGCGAGCGCGCCGGCCTCGCCGCGCCCCCCGGCCACCCGGTGCCGGGTCTCCAGGAACGAGATGCCGAAGTAGTCGGAGACGACGAGGCCGGTGAAGCCCAGCTCCTCGCGCAGCAGCCCGGTCAGCAGCCGCTCGTCGGCGGCGGCGGGCATCCCGTCCACGTCGGTGTAGGAGTGCATCACCGAGCGGGCGCCGCCGTCGCGCAGCGCCATCACGAACGGTTCGAGGACGACGTCGGCGAACTCGCGCGGCCCGATCGGCGTCGGGGCCATGTTCCGGCCGGCGCGGGAGGCGGAGTAGCCGGCGAAGTGCTTCAGCGTCGTGATGATGCCGGACCGTTCCATGGCTCTCACGTACGCCGTGCCGAGGACCCCGACGAGATACGGGTCCTCGCCGATGCACTCCTCGGTCCGGCCCCAGCGGGCGTCGCGGACGACGTCCAGCACGGGCGCGAGGCCCTGGTGGACGCCGGCCGCTCGCATGCTGGACCCGATCGCGGCGGCCATCTCGGCGACCAGGTCGGCGTCGAAGGTGGCGCCCCACGCGGGCGGGCTGGGGAACACGGTGGCGCCCCACGTCATGAAGCCGTTGAGGCATTCCTCGTGCGCGATCGCCGGGATGCCGAACCGGTTGCCGGCGGCGACCATGCGCTGCAGCTCGCGGAGCCGCTCGGCGGCCTCGGCGGCCGGGACGGGCGAGGTGCCGAACACGCGGGTGAGCTGGCCGAGGCCGCGATCGATGACCTCCTCCAGGGCCGGGGCGGTCTCGTTCGAGTCGTCCTCCATCGGGGCCACGGGCTCGCCCGGTTCGGCGGGCATCGCCCAGTACCCGGCGAGCTGGCCCGCCTTCTCCTCCGGCGTCATCCGCGCCAGCAGGTCGGCGACCCGCTCGGCGACCGGAGACCCGGGGTCCTGCCAGGGCTCGCGGGTCGCGCTCGCGGCCGGGACGGCTTCGGTCATCGTTCCTCCGAGGGGGGCGGCGGTGCGGTGGACGCGCGGACACGCAGGTCGGTGGCCAGTTCCACGCGCGGGGTCAGCGGTGGCCGGCCGTCCAGCAGCTGCAGCAGGGTGCGGGCCGCGACGCGGCCCATCTCCTCCAGCGGCTGCCGGACGGTCGTCAGCGGTGGCGAGAGCCACTCGCAGGTGGGCAGGTCGTCGAAGCCGACGACGCTGAGGTCCTCGGGGATGCGCAGCCCGGCGATCCGGGCGGCCTGGTAGGCGCCCATGGCCTGCTCGTCGCTGCCCGCGAAGATCGCGGTCGGCGGCTCGGGCAGCTCCAGCAGCTCGCGGGTGCGGGCGAACCCGCCCCGGTGGTGGAAGTCGCCGTACCGGACGAGGTCCTTGTCGACCTCGATCCCGGCGCGCTCCAGCGCCGTGCGGTACCCGTCCACGCGGGCCTGGGTGCAGAGCATGTCGGCCGGGCCGCCGATCATCGCGATGCGGCGGTGGCCGAGCTCGATCAGGTGCTCGGTCGCGGCGAGGCCGCCGGCCCAGTTGGTGGCGCCGACGCTGGCGATCTCGGTGTCCGGCAGGTTCACCGGGTCGACCAGCACGAGGCCGACACCGGCCCGCTCCAGCTGCTCGCGCTGGCGGCGCGTCATCCGGGACGTGACCAGGATGACCCCGTCGCTGTGGTGCAGCGCGGGCAGGTTCTGCCAGCTCGGCGGCCGGGCGTCGTCGTCGCGCACCAGCGAGACGACCACGCCGATGCCGTGGTCGGCGCACTCGGCCTCCACGCCGCGCAGGATCTCGACCGCCCACGGGCTGTCCAGACCGGCGAGCACGAGGTCGATCAGGCCGGACCTGCGGGCCCGGCGGGAGCCGCCCGGGCCCGGGTAGTTGTGGGTGCGCAGGAGCGCCTCGACCCGCTCGCGGGTCGCGGCGGCCACGTCGGTCCGGCCGTTCAGGACCTTGGAGACCGTGGCGGGGGAGACCCCCGCCTTCGACGCGATCAGCGCCAGAGTGGGCCGGGACGGCGGATCCGGCGTCTCGTCGGTGGTGCGCACGGGCACGCTTCACTCCTCCCCGAGGAAACGATTGCGAACAGTATCGCAATGTTTCGCTCGCTCCTAGCCCCCGAGTCCGACTTCTCAACATTTCATTTAGGTCAACAGCCGCTGAGCCCTTGACCCTGGGGTGGGCCTTTCTTAGAGTTCCACCGCAACGGCAAGCTCGAAGAGTTTCGAAAAGCTTTCGTGGCGGGTCCCTCCCGCTCCGTCCCTCCCAGGCCAAGCCCACCCCCGATCCAGGAGGCCATCATGGGCATTCCACACCTGTCGCGCCGTTCGTTCCTCACCGCAGTCTCCGCGGGCGCCGTGGTGGTCACCGCAGCACCCTTCCTCGCCGCCTGCGGCGACTCCGGTTCGGGGAGCGACGGCAAGGTCACCATCGAGTGGATGGACATCGCGACCACCGAACCGTCCAAGACGCTCTACCCGCAGATCGCCAGGGCGTACGAGGCCGCGCACCCGAACGTCAAGATCAAGCTCACCAACCTGGAGAACGAGGCGTTCAAGTCGAAGATGACGGCGCTCACCGCCTCCGGCAAGCTGCCGGACATCTTCGTGACCTGGGGCGGGGGTGTGCTCAAGCAGCAGATCGACGCCGGTCTGGTCAAGGACATCACCTCCGACGGCTCCGCCATCCTGAACACGCTGACGCCGGTGTCGCAGAAGCCGTACCAGTTCGACGGCAAGACCTACGCCATCCCGTACGACATGGGCGGCGTCGGCTTCTGGTACAACAAGGCGCTCTTCAAGAAGGCCGGGGTCAAGGACGTCCCGAAGACCTGGTCGGAGTACCTGGACGCCGTCCGCAAGCTCAAGAGCGCGGGGATCACCCCGATCGCGATCGCCGGCAAGGACAAGTGGCCCGAGATGTACTACTGGGCCTACCTCTCGATGCGCATCGGCGGGCTGTCCGCGCTGCAGCAGGCCCAGGAGAACAACGACTTCAGCGGCGCCGCCTTCGTCTCCGCCGGCCAGAAGCTCAAGGAGCTCACCGACCTGGAGCCCTTCCAGAAGGGCTTCCAGAACGCCGGCTACGACACGCCCGGCGGGCAGGCCGCGACCATGGGCGCCGGCAAGGCCGCCATGGAGCTGATGGGGCAGTGGGCGCCCGCGGTGCAGAAGGACGCCTCCGGCAAGGACCTCGGCGACGACCTCGGCTGGTTCCCCTTCCCGAGCGTGGAGGGCGGCCAGGGCGCGGCGACCGAGGTGTTCGGCGGCGGCAACGGGCACGCGCTCAGCAAGGACGCCCCCAAGGAGGCCATCGACTTCCTGGCCTTCCTCGTGAACGACGAGAACGAGCGCAAGCTCGTCTCCTCCGGCGCGTTCATGCCGGTGGTCAAGGGCGCCGAGAGCGAGCTGGACAAGAACCGCAAGCTGGTCGCCGACGCGCTGAACAGCTCGACCGGGTTCCAGCTCTACCTCGACCAGGCGTTCCCGCCCGCCGTCGGACAGGAGGTCAATGACAGCGTCGCGGCGCTGATCGGCGGCAAGAAGACGCCCCAGCAGGTCACCGAGGCTGTCACCAAGGCGGCCAAGAGCCAATGACACTGTCCGCCACGACCGACAATCGGCCGCGGCACGCCTCGCGGGCCCCGCGCAAGCGGGGCCCCAAGGCGTCGATGGGGACGCGGATCCGCGGCTGGGCGTCCACCACCTGGTTCCTGCTGCCGGCGCTGCTGCTGTTCTTCTTCTTCGTCCTGATCCCGATCTTCGTCGCGTTCTACACCAGCTTCTTCAACTGGGGCGGCTTCGGCCCGCCCGACGACTTCGCCGGCCTCGGCAACTACCGCAAGCTCGCCGACGACCCGGTCTTCCGCGGCGACCTGTGGCGCGGCCTGCTGATCATCGTGTTCTCGATCGCCGTCCAGCTGCCGATCGCGCTCGGCACCGCCGTGCTGCTGAACCAGAAGATGCGCGGCCGGGCGGTGTACCGGGCGATCTTCTTCGCGCCCTACATCCTGTCCGAGGTCATCGCGGGCGTGCTGTTCGGCATCATCTTCCTGCCCGGCGACGGGCTCGCCGACAAGATCGTCGGCGACCTGCCGCTGCTCGGCGAGCTCGCCGGCAAGTGGTTCGCCGATCCCGACACCGCGCTGCCCACCCTGTTCGCGGTCATGACGTGGAAGTACTTCGGCTTCCACATGATGATCTACCTCGCCGGGCTGCAGGGCATCCCCTCGGAGGTGCTGGAGGCCGCCTCGATCGACGGGGCCGGCCCGTGGCGGCGGTTCCGCAGCGTCACGCTGCCGCTGCTCGCCCCGACCCTGCGGATCAGCGTGTTCCTGTCCGTCATCGGCTCGATCCAGCTCTTCGACCTCGTGTGGGTCACCACGACGGGCGGGCCGACGCACTCCACCGAGACGATGGCCGTCACCATGTTCCAGTTCGGCTTCAAGCGCTATCAGATGGGCTATGCGAGCGCGATCAGCGTGGCCATGTTCGTGATCAGCATGATCTTCTCCCTGATCTACCAGCGCTACGCGCTCCGCCGCGACCTGCAGGGCGCGGTCACCTCCGCGGGAGGCCGCCGATGAGAGCGACCATCGCGCGGAGCATGTCACGGCACGCCATGGTCTGGCTGCTCGGCTCCTTCATCGTCGTCCCGCTGCTGTACGCGGTGATCTCCGGGTTCAAGACCACCGGCGACCTCACCGCCAACCCGTTCGGCCTCCCGCACCCGTGGAAGGTCTCGAACTACACCGGCATCCTGGCGTCCGGCGACTTCTGGCGGCAGATCGGCAACAGCGTGCTGATCGCGGTCGCCACCACGCTGATCACCGTCGCGGTGGCGGCGCTGGCGGCGTTCGCGTTCGCCCGGTACGCGTTCCGGGGCCGGGAGTTCTTCTTCACGCTGTTCGCGATGGGGCTGATGTTCCCGCCCGCGGTGGCGGTGCTGCCGCTGTTCGTCCTGCTGCGCTCGTTCGGGCTGCTGGACAACCCGCTCGGCATCGTCCTGCCGCAGGCCGCCTTCGCGCTGCCCGTCACGATCATCATCCTGCGGTCGTTCTTCCGCACCATCCCGGCGGAGCTGGAGGAGGCCGCCATCATGGACGGCTGCAGCCGGTTCGGGTTCTTCTGGCGCATCCTGCTGCCGATGGCGCGGCCCGCCCTCGGCACCGTGTCGGTCCTCGCCATCGTGACGAGCTGGAACAACTTCTTCCTGCCGCTGCTGGTGCTGGCCGACCCGAAATGGCAGACGATCCCCGTCGGCATCCAGCAGTTCCAGGGCCAGTACTCGACGAACTACGCGCTCGTCATCGCCTACATTGTCCTGGCGATGGTCCCGGCGCTGGCGTTCTACGCCGTCGCCGAGCGCCAGCTGATCGGAGGGCTCACCGCCGGCGCGACGAAGGGCTGAGCGCCCGCCGCGGGACGGCCCGGACGACGCGTCCGGGCCGTATGGTCCTGTCCTCCCGGCCTCCGGATGAAAGGTTGAAAGGACCGTTCCGGGGTCCGGTGATCCGGAGCTAGCTTCCGGTTGGACAGGACTCTCCTCACCCCGTGGACGGGAGGACGATGGGCAAGCGAAGACGAAGGGCGCTGCTGGCGGGCGCGGTACTCGGCCCCGCCATGCTCGCCGGCGCCCTGCTGACGGCGGCGCCGGCGTCCGCGCACGGCGCGATGATGGTGCCGGGCAGCCGCACGTACCTGTGCTGGAAGGACGGCCTGACCGCCAGCGGCCAGATCGTCCCGCACAACCCGGCCTGCGCCGCGGCGGTCGCGCAGAGCGGCACGACGTCGCTGTACAACTGGTTCGCCGTGCTCCGCTCGGACGGCGCCGGCCGCACCCGCGGCTTCATCCCCGACGGGGAGCTGTGCAGCGGCGGCGCGGTCGTGTACGACTTCAGCGGCTACGACCTGGCCCGCGACGACTGGCCGGTCACGCACCTGACGTCCGGCGCGGACATCGAGTTCAGGTACAACAAGTGGGCGGCGCATCCGGGAACGTTCCGCACCTACATCACCAAGGACACCTGGAGCCCGACCCGCCCGCTCAGCTGGGACGACCTGGAGAGCGAGCCGTTCTACAGCGTCACCGACCCGCCGAGCGTCGGGTCGCCCGGCAACGAGGACGCCTACTACCACTGGAACGCCAGGCTGCCGTCCGGCAAGAGCGGCCGCCACATCATCTACACCGTGTGGCAGCGCTCGGACAGCAACGAGACGTTCTACGGCTGCTCCGACGTCGTGTTCGACGGCGGCAACGGCGAGGTGACGGGCGTCGGCGAGGGCGACGGAGGCGAGACCGAGCCGCCCACCGATCCCACCGACCCGCCCGGCACGCCGGGCATGGTCTGCACCGCCGAGTACACCTCCGTCAACAGCTGGGGCGGCGGCTACCAGGGCGAAATCAAGATCACCAACACCGGCACGCTGCCGATCAACGGCTGGATGGCCCACTTCACCTTCGCCAACGGTGAGACGGTCGGCAGCCTGTGGAACGGCACCTACACGCAGTCCGGTCCGGACGTCACGGTCAAGAACGCGAGCTGGAACGGCTCGCTGGCCGTCGGCGCCTCGACCAGCTTCGGGTTCACCGTCAACGCACCGAGTTCCGCGACGGACCTCGAACCCCACTGCATGACCTCCTGACAGCGAAGAAGCTCCCGACGAAGACACGGCCCGCGGCGTCCGACAGGGGACGCCGCGGGCCGCTCCCTTTCCCCGCCCCCGCCCGCCGGCCTCCGGCCCGTGAGCCGCGCCGAGCCCGCCCGTGAGGGCTCGTCGAGGTCACTCATGAAGGGGCGTTGAGGTCGCTCATGAAGGAGCGTTGAGGTCGCTCGTGGGGCGCGTCGAGGCCCGTCTGCCGGGCGAGCCGAGGCCGCGGCCCCGTGGGGCGCGCCGGCCCCGTGGGGCGCGTTGCGTCAGCCGCGGAACGAGCCGAGTCCGGATGCGGGGCGCGCCG
>NZ_JBIQHY010000005.1:28265-115035 GCF_044508335.1 Actinomadura sp. | reverse complement strand
TGGGGCGCGTTGCGTCAGCCGCGGAACGAGCCGAGTCCGGATGCGGGGCGCGCCGAGTCCGGATGCGGGGCGCGCCGAGTCCGGATGCGGGGCGCGCCGGCCCCGTGTGCGCGGCGCGCCGGGTTCGCCCTTGGGGCGCGCTGGTTTCGCTCGTGAGGCGGGCGGACGGCCTGTTCCGGGTCGCGGTCCCCGGCTCGGTTCGGCGGCGTCTCGGGGACGAGAAGAGGCCCCGTGACCGGGAGCGGGTCACGGGGCCTTTTCCTCGGAGGGTTACTGGACAGGCGGGTAGGCGTTCTGCAGCAGCTCCTGGAACTGCGCGGAGAACCAGTGCCCGGACAGCGGCGCGTTCGGCAGGGCGCCGCTCATGTGGTTGTTGTTGCGCGGGTTGCCGGTGTACGTGGGGTCGCACATCCGGTCGAAGCCCTTGCCCTCGTCGTTCGGGATCTCCTCGCTGGCCCCGTCCGACTCGCCCGGAGGCTTGATCCAGACGTAGGCGTCGATGCCCTCCGCGGGCGCGGCCTTCGGCCGCTCACCGAGGCCCGCGCCGGCCTGGTTGCACCAGTTGCCGAGGTGGATGCGCCGGTCGATCCGGCTGCCGTCGACGTAGGCGTTGACGTCCGTCTGCGGGCCGGGCCCGGTCGGGCGGTCGGAGCCGCCCCAGCCGTTGCGGCTGGTGTCGATGAGCATGCCGATGCCGGAGTCGAAGCCCTTGCCGATGAGCTCCTGGCGGAACGCCTGGGCGTAGGACAGCTCGTCCACGTACCGGTTCCAGTCCACCCACGTCGACTGGCGGACCGACGTGCCGTTCACCGAGTCGTTGATGGAGAAATAGGGCTCCTTCGTCGCCCCGTAGTTGGCGGTGTTGGTGATGAACCCGGCCACGTTGTTCTTGGAGCCGGACATGTCGGCGGTGTCGGCGAGCAGCTGCGCGGTCGGGCTGAAGTTGTCGTCCCAGCCGATCCAGCCGTGGTGGCCGATGTCGATGTAGTTGTAGACGTTCGACAGGGCGCCGAGCTTCTGCAGGGCGTAGGCGATGCCCTTCTCGTAGTTGCCGTTCGCCTTCATCACGTCGCAGTTCTCGGTGGCGGTCGGCCGGCTGCCCGTGTTGGTGACCAGGTTCGGCAGCGAGTCGATCTCCACGACCGTGACGATCCGCAGGTCGGCGTACTTGGAGTCGCCGAGGATCTCCGCGATCGGGTCGATGAAGTCGGTCTTGTACCGGTCGAGCTCCGTCGGGCCGAGCTCGCCGTTGGAGGCCAGCGCGGAGCAGTCGCGGCCGGGCAGGTCGTAGACGACCAGCTGGATGACGTCGGCGCCCTGGTCGAGCGCCTCGTCCAGGTGGTCGCGCAGGCCCATGCCGCCGTTCACGCCGTTGATCGCGGCGATCCGGTCCAGCCACACGCCGGTCGGCTGGTTCGCGACCGCGGAGCCGCCGGGCTCGGCGGCGGCGTGCGCGGACCATTCGGGGTTCACGTACACCTTCGCGCCGGCGTAGGGGTTGTCGACCCGGTCGCCGTCCGGCGGCGGGGTCACCGGCGGCGTGGTGGGCGGCTCGGAGTCGTCGTCGCCCGTCGAGCCGTCGCACACCGTCCCGTTCAGCTTGAACTGGGTGGGCTTGTCGTTCGAGCCGGAGTAGGTCCCCTGGAATCCGGGGGTGGCGGACGCGTTAGTGCCGAGCGTCCCTCCCCAGCTGGGGTTCGTCACGGTGACGTGCTTGCCCGACTGGGAGAACGTGCCGTTCCAGCCGTTCGTCACCTGCTGGTTGCCGGCGAAGTCCCACTCCAGCGTCCAGCTGCTGAGCGGGTCGCCCAGGTTGGTGACCTTCACCTCGGCGGTGAAGCCGCTGCCCCAGTCGTTGACGGTGTAGTCGACGGTACAGCCGGCGGCCGCGCTGGCCTGGGCCTGGGCCAGCGCGACCGTGCCTGAGGCGAGCAGGACGGCCGCCGCGGCGGCCGATACGCCGCGGCGCCGGGCGCCGGGCCTCCTGCGCGCAGGGGGGTGCTTCATGCGGGTTTCCTCCATCTGGTTGAGCGGATCTCTCTTGCCGGAGGGGCAGGGGACGTGCCGGGAGGGTCGGTGGCGTGCCGGAGGGTCAGCCGGCGGACCGCAGGTGGTCGCGGAGCCCGGCGCCGTAGGCGGTGGGGGTGCCGTCGTACGAGCTGATCAGGGAGGGGCCGGAGGAGCAGTCCCACGTGTTCCACGTCCAGCCGAGGTAGGACGCGCCGTGCTGGTCCAGCCAGGCCATGAGCGTGTCGGTGTAGGAGTGGCCGCAGGTGTTCTCGCCGATCTCCCCGGCGACGAGCGGGACCTGCTCGGCGACGGGCGCGAGCTGCTGGTCCCAGCAGGACGCGTCCTTGCAGTAGTTGAAGTTGTAGGAGTGCCAGGCGGCGGCGAGGTTCCCGGTGGGGTCGGAGGGCTTCTGCGCGAGCCACTGGGACAGGTCGTTGGAGTAGCTGCTGCCGGCGGCCATCACCACGTTCTGCGCCCCGGTGGAGCGGACCGCGTCGAGGAGGTCCTGCATGCCGGCGGCCTCGTAGGTGAGGCCGGTGCACTCCGCGCCGCCGTCGCGCCAGCACTTCCACGACTGGGCGTAGTCCATGACCTGGAGATTGTTCGGATACGGCTCGTTGAAAAGGTCGAAGACGACGGCCGTGTCGTTCTTGTAGGCGGCGGCGACCTGCCGCCAGAACTCGGGCGCGTATTCGGCGTCCGGCATCGGCTTCTGGCATTCGGCGTTCGCCGTGGCGCAATGGTTGTCATTCCCGGTCCACAGACCGTGGCTCCAATGCAGCTCCAGAATGGGCGTGATGCCGTTCTTTTCGAGAAGGGCGACGTAGTCGCCGACCGCCTTCTGGTAAGCCGCCCCCCGGTAGGCCGGGTCGACGTTGGACAGCCCCAGCCAGCAGTCGGAGTTGAGCGGCACGCGGACGGCGTCGGCGTTCCAGCTCCTGATCGCCTCGACCGAGGCCGCGTCCATCGGGCCGTCCCAGATGCCGTTGCCCTGGACGCACGCGAACTCGCCGCCGGACCGGTTCACCCCGCGCAGCCGCACGGTGCCGCCCGAGGCGTCCACGAGCCTGTTGCCGGAGACTTCCAGTTCCGGCGCCGCCCCGCCGGGCGGGGGAGTGGTCGGCGGGGTGGTCGTCGGCGTCGTCGGCGGTGTTTCGGACGGTTCCGTGTCCTGGTTGCAGGCCGTCCCGTTCACCGCGAAGTCGGTGGGGTCGTCGTTGGCGCCGCTGTAGCTGAACTGGGCTCCGGCCTGGACGGCGCCGCCGGTCGGGAGGGAGCCGTTCCAGCTCTCGTTCACCACGGTGACGGTCTGGCCGGACTGCGACCAGCGCCCGTTCCAGCCGTTCGCCAGGCGCTGGTTCCCGGAGTAGGAGTACGTCAGCGTCCAGCCGCTGACGGCGGGGCCGCGGTTGGTGATCGTGACGGCTGCCGTGAAGCCGGTGCCCCAGTCGTCGGTGCTGTAGTCGACCTGGCAGGCGACGGCCGCGTGGGCGGCCGGCGCGCCGAGCACGGCCCCCGTGCCCGCGACGAGCGATCCCGCCGCGCAGACCGCGCCGGTGAGCGCGGCGATGGCGGCGGTACGCGGGGAGGGCGATCTCATGGACCTTCGCTTTCACGTCGGATGTTTCAGCTTGGGAGCGCTCCCACTCCTGGACTGCGGTGAACGTAGAACGGGCCGGACGCGACATGGAAGACCTGTTCCATTCCTTTCACGGATTTTCACGGCGGCTCGCGCGCGCGATGCCGGGCGGAGGGATTTCCAAAATCCGCCTGGCCTGTGACACTTGACACAATCGGCGTCCGATCCGATTCTTGGGAGCGCTCCCACTACTCCCCGACCCGGTCCACCCCGCTAAGGCCCGGGAACCCCCGAAGGGAGTGCCCAAGCGTGACCCTCACCCACCCCGAAGACCCCGCCCTCCCCGACCGCCCCCCGACCCTCGCCCACGTGGCACAGCTCGCCGGCGTGTCGCCCGCGACGGCGTCCCGCGTGCTCAACGGCTCGGCCAGGGTCAGCCGGTCGGCCCGCCTCCAGGTCGAGGCGGCCGTCGAGCGGCTCGGCTACGTCCGGCGCCGCAGCGGCTCCCCCGACCGGGAGTCCTCCGGCACGATCGCCGCCGTCGTGTGCGACGACGCCTGCCGCGTCCTCGGCGACCCGTACTACGCCCGCCTGCTGTGGGGCGTGCGGCGCGAGCTGGACGGCCGCGCGCCGCTCGTCGTCCTCATGGCCGGCCGCCCGGACGAGTGGCGCGCCACCGCCGGCTACCTGCGCGGCGGCCGGGCCGAGGGCGTGCTGCTCGTCGGCGCGCGCCGCGACCAGGTCGCCCCGCTCGTGCAGGCCGCGTCCGGCGCGCCCGTGGTGCTGGCCGGGCGCCCCCTCGACGAGGTGGCGCTGCCGTACGTCGACGTCGACAACAGGGGCGGCGCGCACGCCGCCGTCCGGCACCTGCTCACCACCGGCCGCCGCCGCATCGGCACGATCGCCGGGCCCGCCGACATGGGCGCGGCCGTCGACCGGCTGGCCGGCTACCGGCTCGCCGCCCGGGAGGCCGGGATGGGCGTCAACGGGCTGGTCTGCCAGGGCGACTTCGGCCGGCTGTCCGGCGAGCGCGCGATGCGCCGGCTGCTGGAGCGCCGCCCGGACGTCGACGCCGTGCTGGCCGCGTCCGACCAGATGGCGGTCGGCGCGCTCAGCGCGCTGCGCCGGGCCGGCCGCCGCGTGCCGGACGACGTCGCGGTCGTCGGTTTCGACGACGCACCCGTCGCCCGGCAGGTGCGGCCCCGGCTGACCACCGTCCGGCAGCCCGCCGAGGACCTCGGCGCCCGGCTCGCCCGCGAGCTGCGCGCCTGCACCGGCGGCCGGCCGAACACCGAGCGCGGCGTCGTGCTGCGCACCAAGTTGATCATCCGGGAGTCCGGCTGACGGCCCCGGTCTGACGCGCGTCCCGTCCCGGGCGCGCCCCTTGAAGGGACGCCACCGCCGGAGTCCGCCGGCGGTGGAGCCCGTCATGCCCGCACGGCGGGCGACTCAGGAAGGAACCGATGTGAGAAGACGGCAACGATGGCGCGCGCTCACCGCCGTGGGCGCGACGCTGACCCTGCTCTGCGGCGGCCTCGGCGCGCTGGCGCCCGCGGCCTCCGCGGCCGCCGCGTGCAAGGTCGTCTACACGAAGAACGACTGGGGCAGCGGCTTCACGGCGAGCATCGACATCACCAACCAGGGCGACGCGCTGGACGGCTGGACGCTGAAGTACTCCTACTCGGGGAACCAGCGGCTGGCCAACGGCTGGTCGGGCAAGTGGTCGCAGTCCGGGCAGGACATCACCGTCCAGAACGAGAGCTGGAACGGGTCGCTGGCCAGCGGGGCGACCCTGAACATCGGCGCCCAGTTCACCTACAGCGGGACGAACGCCGACCCGACGGCGTTCACGCTGAACGGCACGCCCTGCAACGGCAGCACGTCCGCGCCGAAGGTGACGCTGACCAGCCCGTCCGCCGGGGCGACGTACTCGGTGGGCGCCTCGGTGCCGCTCGCGGCGACCGCGACCGCCGGGACCGGCGCGTCGGTGTCCAAGGTCGAGTTCTTCGACCAGGACGGCTCGCTCGGCGCCGACACCAGCTCCCCCTACAGCCTGAACTGGACGCCGTCGGCGGCGGGCGACTACTCGATCTACGCCAAGGTGACCGACAGCGCGGGCGGGACGGCCGAGTCCGAGCCCGTGGGCATCACGGTGACGGCCGAGGCGAGCATCGTGGCGAGCCCCGCGACGCTGACCGTCGCGCAGGGCTCCACGGCCACGTTCGCGGTGAAGCTGTCGGAGGCGCCGTCCTCCGACGTCACCGTGACGACGACGCGCACCGCGGGGAACAGCGGCCTGTCGGTGGCCGGCGGCGGGACGCTGACCTTCACCCCGCAGAACTGGTCCACCGCGCAGAACGTGACGATCGCCGCGGACGACTCCGGGACGGGGCAGGCGACGTTCACCTCCTCCGCTGACGGGTACGCGGCGGCCGAGGTCACCGCGACCGAGGTGGCCACCGGAGGCGACACCTACACGCAGCGGTTCCTCGACCAGTACAACAAGATCAAGGACCCGGCGAACGGGTACTTCAGCCCCGAGGGCATCCCGTACCACTCGGTCGAGACGTTCATGGTCGAGGCCCCCGACCACGGGCACGAGACCACGTCCGAGGCCTACAGCTACCTCATCTGGCTGGAGGCCATGTACGGCAAGGTCACGCAGAACTGGGACCCCTTCAACGCCGCCTGGGCGCTGATGGAGGAGTACATGATCCCGACCCACGCGGACCAGCCGACGAACTCCTTCTACGACCCGTCCAAGCCCGCCACCTACGCCGCCGAGCACCCGCTGCCGAGCGACTACCCGTCGCAGATCGACGGCAGCATCCCGGTCGGCCAGGACCCGATCGCGGGCGAGCTTAAGTCCGCCTACGGCACCGACGACATCTACGGCATGCACTGGCTGCAGGACGTCGACAACGTGTACGGCTACGGCAACACGCCGGGCGGCGGCTGCGAGGAGGGCCCGGACGCAGACGGCCCGTCCTACATCAACACCTACCAGCGCGGCTCCCAGGAGTCGGTGTTCGAGACCGTCCCGCAGCCGACGTGCGACAAGTTCGCGTTCGGCGGCACCAACGGCTACCTGGACCTGTTCATCAAGGACTCGTCCTACGCCAAGCAGTGGAAGTTCACCGACGCCCCGGACGCCGACGCGCGCGCCATCCAGGCCGCGTACTGGGCGAACGTCTGGGCCGACGAGCAGGGCAAGGCCGGGGACGTCTCGGCGACCGTGGCCAAGGCCGGCAAGATGGGCGACTACCTGCGGTACTCGTTCTTCGACAAGTACTTCAAGAAGATCGGCGACTGCTACCCCGCCTCGTCCTGCCCGGCCGGGTCGGGCAAGAACAGCGAGCACTACCTGCTGTCCTGGTACTACGCGTGGGGCGGCGCGACCGACACGAACGCCGGCTGGGCCTGGCGCATCGGCGACGGCGCCTCGCACTTCGGGTACCAGAACCCCCTCGCGGCCTACGCGCTGGTGAACGACCCCGCGCTCGCGCCCAAGGGCTCGACGGCCAAGTCCGACTGGACCACGAGCCTCACCCGGCAGCTGCAGCTCTACAAGTGGCTGCAGTCCGCCGAGGGCGGCATCGCCGGCGGCGTCACCAACAGCTGGGAGGGCAGCTACAGCACCCCGACCACCGGCCTGACCAAGTTCTACGGCATGGCCTACGACTGGCAGCCCGTCTACCACGACCCGCCGAGCAACCAGTGGTTCGGGTTCCAGGCGTGGTCGATGGAGCGCGTGGCCGAGTACTACCAGGTCACCGGTGACTCGAACGCCAAGGCCATCCTCGACAAGTGGGTGGACTGGGCGCTGTCGGAGACAACCGTCGACCCGTCCACGGGCAGCATCCAGATCCCGTCCACGCTCAAGTGGACCGGGCAGCCGGACGCCGACTGGTCGTCCTCCAGCGGCATGCCGCCCGCGAACGACGACCTGCACGTCTCCGTGCAGGACTACACCAACGACGTCGGCGTGGCCGCCGCGTACGCCAAGACCCTGACGTACTACGCGGCGAAGTCCGGCGACGACGACGCCAAGCAGGCCGCCAAGGACCTGCTGGACGCCATCTGGAAGCACACCGACAGCAAGGGCGTCTCGGTGCAGGAGACCAAGGCCGACTACTCGCGCGTCCTGGACCCGGTCTACATCCCGTCCGGCTGGACGGGCACCATGCCCAACGGCGACCCGATCAACTCCAGCTCGACCTTCATGTCCATCCGTTCCTTCTACAAGAGCGACCCGGACTACCAGCGCGTCATGGCGTACGCCAACGGCGAGACCTCGACCGCACCGGTGTTCACCTACCACCGGTTCTGGGCGCAGGCCGACGTGGCCCTGGCCATGGCCGACTACGGCCGGCTGTTCAACGAGTGACCCACCCCAACGGGCCCGTGGCGGCACCCGCCGCCACGGGCCCGTGCCCCTTCTCGGGCACGAGATTCGCCGACCCGTCCCGGCCTGCGGCGACGCCGAGTATGCGAACATATGTTCGTGTCCGGTGGCGCCACGATCCTGCACGCCGACCTGGACGCGTTCTACGCGTCGGTCGAGCAGCGCGACGACCCGGCGCTGCGCGGGCGGCCGGTGATCGTCGGGGGCGGCGTGGTGCTGGCGGCGAGCTACGAGGCCAAGGCCCACGGTGTGCGGACGGCGATGAGCGGCGGCCAGGCGCGGCGCCTCTGCCCGCGGGCGGTCGTCGTCCCGCCCCGCATGAGCGCCTACAGCGAGGCGAGCAGGGCCGTGTTCGCCGTGTTCCGCGCCACCACCCCGCTCGTCGAGGGCCTGTCGATCGACGAGGCGTTCCTCGACGTGGACGGGCTGCGCGCGGACCCCGCCGACGTCGCCGCCCGGCTGCGGCGGGAGATCGCCGAGGAGGTCGGCCTCCCGATCACGGTCGGGGTGGCGCGGACCAAGTTCCTCGCCAAGGTCGCCAGCGGCGTCGCCAAGCCGGACGGCCTCCTGGTCGTGCCGCCGGACGGCGAGCTCGATTTCCTGCGCCCGCTCCCGGTGCGGCGGCTGTGGGGCGTCGGGCCGGCGACCGCGGCCAAGCTCGCGAGGTTCGGCGTCGCCACGGTGGGCGACGTGGCGGACATGCCCGAGTCCGCACTCGTGTCGATGCTCGGCCCGGGAGCGGGCCGCCACCTGCACGCCCTCGCGCTCAACCGGGACCCGCGCCCCGTGCATACCGGCGCGCGCCGCCGGTCCATGGGCGCGCAGCGCGCCCTGGGGCGCCGCCGCCGGTCGCCCGAGGAGCTGGACGCCCTGCTCGTCGGGCTGGCCGACCGGCTCGGCGGCCGGCTGCGCAAGGCCCGGCGCGTCTGCCGGACGGTCACCCTCCGGCTGCGCTTCGGCGACTTCACCCGGGCCGCCCGCTCCCGGACGATGCCCCAGGCGACCGCCGAGACCTCCGCGATCCTCGCCGCGGCGCGCCGCCTGCTGGCCGCCGCCGCGCCGCTGATCGAGGAGCGCGGCCTGACGCTGATCGGCGTCTCGCTGGGCAACCTGCACGACGACCGGGCCGTCCAGCTCGCGCTCCCGTTCGACCAGGCCATGGCCGTGGACGGCGCGGTGGA
Source organism: Actinomadura sp. (assembly GCF_044508335.1). Taxonomy (NCBI): domain Bacteria; kingdom Bacillati; phylum Actinomycetota; class Actinomycetes; order Streptosporangiales; family Thermomonosporaceae; genus Actinomadura; species Actinomadura sp. The sequence continues at coordinate 105,860 of NZ_JBIQHY010000005.1, read as the reverse complement.
CGGCGTCCGCGGACGCTTCGGCTCGTCCGCCATCACCCGCGCCGTCCTGCTGGGCCGCGACCAGGGCGTACAGGTCCCGATGCTCCCCGACTAGGGCGGTTCCGCACCGGCCGGTCCGGCGTCCGCCCGCGGGCGGCCCGGCTGACGCGAAGGTTCTTCCCGTCTTCGCCGTCGGCAAGAATGATGGGCTGACGAGTGGGATGGGAGAAACCGGGTGAGTGCCGCGAAGAAGCAGGCCCAGACCAGGGAGAGCAAGGCGGAGTTCTGCTACGGGCTGCTGAGGTCGCGCATCCTCGACGGCACCTACGTGCCCGGATACCGGCTGGTCATCAACCAGCTCGCGCACGAGACCGGGGTCAGCACGATCCCGCTGCGCGAGGCGCTGCGCCGGCTGCAGTCCGACGGGCTCGTCGAGGTGGTGCGCAACGTCGGCGCCCGCGTCGCGGTGTTCGACGACGAGCAGGTGGAGCACACCCTGCAGATCCTCGCCCGGCTGGAGGGCTACGCCACCGCGATCGCCGCGCCGGCCATGTCGGCCGGGGACGTCGCCGCGTCCCGCAAGATCAACGACCGGATGGCGGAGGCGCTGGAGGAGTTCGACCCGGCCGCGTTCACCGCGCTGAACCGCGAGTTCCACTTCTCGATCTACGAGCACTGCCCCGACGGCCACCTGCGGTCCCTGCTGGAGGCGGAGTGGACGCGCCTGGACCACATGCGCCGCTCCGCGTTCGCCTACGCCCCCGGGCGGGCCCGCCGCTCGGTGGCCGAGCACGAGCGCATCCTCACCCTGATCAGCGAGAAGGCGGACGCGGCCGAGATCGAGCGCGCCGCCCGCGCGCACAAGAACGCCGCGGCCGGATCCCCGCGCGGCGCCCGCCCGGCCCCGCACGAGTAGCGCCGCGGCGCCCCGCCCACGATCGGTCCCGATGCGGACGCTCCGCGTCCCATGAGACGATCATCGGACCGGGGATGAGCGGAGTTTGCGAATGGCCGATGAGAGGTGGACTCCCGCCGACGTGGATCTGGCCACCCCCAACACGGCCCGGATCTACGACTACCTGCTCGGCGGCAAGGACAACTACGCGGCGGACCGGGAGGTCGCCGAGCGGCTGCTCGACGTCATCCCGGAGGCGCGGACGGCGGCGCGGGAGAACCACGCCTTCATCGGCCGCGCCGTCCGGTTCCTCGCGCGCGAGGGCGTCCGGCAGTTCATCGACATCGGCAGCAAGCTCCCCGCGAGCGGGAACGTGCACGAGGTCGCCGCGGAGACCGCGCCCGACGCGACCGTCGTGTTCGCCGACGGCGACCCCGTCGTGCTCGCGCACGCCCGCGCGCTCCTCGCCCGGACGCGGCGGGCCGCCTTCGTGCGGTGCGACCCGCTGCGCCCCGACGCCGTCGCCGACGACCCCGAGGTCCGCGCGCTCATCGACTTCGAGCGGCCGGTGGCGGTCGTCCTCGACCGCGTCCTGCACTTCATCGAGGACGACGACGCGGCCGCCGCCGCGCTCCGCCGCCTGCACGCGGCGCTCGCGCCGGGCAGCCACCTGGTCTTCACGCACATCACCCACGAGCCCGAGCCCGAGTCCGGCGGCGACGTCGGCCGGGTGTTCAAGCCGACCAGCGGGCACTTCTGGGGCCGCGGCCGGGCCGGGATCCTCGGCATCGTCGGGTGCTTCGACCTCGTCGAGCCGGGCCTGACCTACACGCCCGAGTGGCGGCCCGACCCGTCCGCGCCGCGGGCCGCGCACCCGGAGCGCACCTTCACCCTGGCGGGCGTGGGCCGCCGCCGCTGACCGACAGGGCGCGCAGCCGGCGCCGCCAGCCGGGCAGGCCGGCCCGCGCGGCCCGCCCGTGGGCGCGCGCCGGCCCGGTCCCGCCGCCGAGGTCGTGCACCCAGCCCTGGTGGCTGCGGCCGGTCACCTCCAGCCGGACGAGCGGGACGTAGGAGTCGGCCCGGATCCCCTCGTACCCGTGCCGGACGATCGAGTGGTAGATGTCCTCGGACACGACCAGCACCAGCGGCGCGCGGGTGCGGCGCAGCGCGTCCTTCGCCTCCGCCGAGTCGAGCAGCCGGAACGCGACGTCCAGCGCCTCGCCGAAATTGCCGTGCCCGTCGTTGTGCACCTCTCCGGCGTGCACGACGACCCGGACGCGAATTCGCCGGTCGCCGCCCGGGGAGATCGTCTGCGCCGAATTGTATTCGGCGAGCAGCGCGGACAGGATCGGGATCACCGGGTGCAGCAGCAGCGTTTTCGGCACCTCGTCGAAAGGGTGCACCAGCACCAGCGCGCCGTCGCCCCGGTCGACGTACTCCTCCCGGTACCGCCGCCCGATTCCGGCCCGGTTGAACGCCTCCTCCAGCAGCCTGTACAGCGTGCGCCGCAACTCGGCCTTGACCGGGTCGGTGCGGGCGGTGGACCCCTCGATGTCCACCGCCAGGATCGCCCGGTACCGCGGCCGGACCCGCGCCCGGCCGGCGGCCGGGACCAGCGGCCCGGGCGCGCCGGCGAGCACGGGCCCCCCGGCCCCCGGCCCCCCGCCGCGCACGGCCGTCTCGTAGTTCATCCCCCCGCGCCCCTTTCTCCGTGCCCCCATTGTTCGCGGGAAACGATCCTGGCATTGCACGCCTTCTCCGGCAACCCAGGCGAACCCGGACCGGAGACCGGGTTTCCCCGGTGAATGTGAATTCCTTTCATCGGGTGTTGAAAGGGCCGCTGACCGGCGCTGCGGCGGGCGGCCGTCCCGAGTCAAGGGGTGCGCGTCCCGAATGGTCCCGGAGGCGCGGGACTCCGGCCCCGCAAGATCGGGACGGAAACGCCGGAACGGCACGCGCATCGATCGGATAACGCCGCTGTGCGGACGGCGGCGAATGGGGAACAATTCCGGTGCGGCCGGTCCGGCCGGCGCCGCGTCCGGGAAAGCACGGAGCGCCGCCCCGTGGGTTTCCGGTGGCAGGACGCCCCCCGAGGTCCGAGCATGGAGAGGGTGGTCGTGGTGATTTCCGCACCGCGGCGGCGCAGGTCGCCACCGTGGTTCGGCGCGGAGACGAGGCGCGCCCTCGTCGCCGGGCTGGCGGTGGCGGGGCTGGCGCTCCTGGCCGGCTGGCCGTACTGGCGGCACCATCCGGCCGCCGCCGCGATCACACTGGTCGGCTGCGCCGCCATCGCCGTGGACGGCGTGCTGCTCTCCACCGGGGGCCGCACCCGCCGCACCGGGCTGCTGTTCACCGTCGCGTCGGTCTGCTGGGCGGTCAACTGGGCGGCGAGCTGGGACGCGACCATCGGGCCGATCATGTCCCCGTACGCGCAGGCCACCTTCTACCTCGCGCTCGCCGTGGGCGTCCTGCTCTACCCGGCCGGGCGGCTGGAGTACCTGGCCGACCGGATCTGGACGGTCCTGGCGTGCGTGGTCCTCTGGGGATGCCCGACCGCGCTGTGGGTCACCTCGAAGCCGGAGTGGGCGGCGTTCCGCGGCGAATCGGTGTGGTGGCCCGCGCCGTTCCCGGACCTCGACGTCTTCCGGATCGTCCTGCGGGTCTCCGGCACCCTGTACGTCGTCCTCGCCTTCTCGTTCGCCCTCGTGCTGATGCTGCGGCTGCCGCGGATGGGCCGGATGCGGCGGCTGCTCACCCTCCCCGTCACCGTCGCCGTCGGGTTCGTGGCGATCCTGGCCGCGCTGACGCAGAAGCCGATCATGGAGGACTCGCTCCCGCTGGACGACCTCCTGCGCGTCTACGTCGTGCAGGGCGCCGTCATCGTGCTCGTCCCGCTGACCCTGCTGGCGTCCGGGCTGCGCGTCCGCATCAGCGAGCTGACCGTCGCCGGCCGCATGCTCCGCCTGACCGCGCCGATCTCGGTCGAGCGGGTCCGGGACGCGCTCCGCGACGTCCTGCACGACCCGACGCTGGAGCTGTGGTTCTGGGCGCCGATGGAGGAGACCTACGTCGACACCGCGGGACACCCCGTCGACCTCGACCCGGAGGGCGACGCCGGCGCGGGCGCCGACGGGCGCTGGCGGCGCCGGGTGCGCAGCGCCGCCGGGGACCCGCTCGCCGTCGTCGAGCTGGGCGGCGCGCTCCGCGACCACGAGTCGCTGGTCGAGGCCGCGCTCGCCGCGGGCGGCCGGGCGCTGGAGACCGCGCGGCTGCAGGCCAGCGTGCACGCCGGCCTGGAGCAGGTCCGCGCCGCCTACCGGCGGCTCGTCCGCGCCGAGACCGTCGAGCGCGAGCGCCTCGCCCGCGACCTGCACGACGGCGCGCAGCAGCGGCTCCTCGCGCTCGGCGCGATGCTCGGCACGCTGGAGGCCGTGACCGACGACCCGGCGGTGAAGGAGCACGCCCGCAACTGCCGCGCCGAGCTGATGGAGGCGCTGGCCGAGCTGCGCGCGCTCGCCCGCGAGGTGCAGCCGGCGCTGCTCGTCCAGGACGGGCTCGGCCCGGCGCTGGAGGTGCTCGCCGAGCGGATCGGCGTCCGGGTGCGGCTCGACATCGCCCCGCGCCGGTTCTCCCGCGAGATCGAGTCCACGCTTTACTCGGTGCTTTGCGAGAGTCTGTCGTACGCTGTCGACCGCGCGCACGCGAGCCAGGTGCATGTCCGGGTCGGCCACGAGGACGGCCGGCTGGCCGCGGAGATGACCTGTGACGGCGCGGGGCCCTGCGACCCCGCCGCCGACCTCGCCGGGCTGTCCGGCCGGGTCCGGGCGCTGCGCGGGCAGGTGGCGGTCGGAGGCGGTCCCGGCGGGGGCACGACGGTGAGGATGGACCTTCCATGCGAGTAGCCGTGGCGGAGGACAGCGGGATCTTCCGGCAGGCGCTGGTCACCCTGCTCACCACGGTCGGCATCGAGGTCGTGGCGTCCGCGGGCTCCGGCGAGGAGCTGCTCGCGCGCGTCGCCGGCGATCCGCCCGACGTGGCGATCGTCGACCTGCACATGCCGCCGACGTTCAGCAACGAGGGCGTCGTCGCCGCCCGCCGGCTGCTGGAGCGCCACCCGGGCCTCGGCGTCCTGGTCCTGTCCGCCTACAACGAGACCCCGCAGGCGATGGAGCTGTTCCGCGACCAGCCGCGCGGCGTCGGCTACCTGCTGAAGGACCACGTCACCGACGTCGACAACCTGCGCTCGGCGCTGGAGCGGGTGATGCGCGGCGAGGTCGTCATCGACCCGGACGTGGTGAGCCGGCTCGTCGAGGCCCGGCACCGCGAGCAGGAGCTGTCCCGGCTGTCCGGGCGCGAGCGGGAGGTCCTGGCGCTGATGGCGGAGGGCCACTCGAACGCGGGGATCGGCAAGCGGCTGCACCTGTCCGCCCGGACGGTCGAGGACCACGTCCGCGCCATCTTCACCAAGCTGAAGATCGCCTCGGCGGGCGGGCCGCCGGGGCCGCAGGACAGCAACAAGCGGGTGCTGGCCGTCCTCACCTGGCTGCGGGCCGCCGAGACGCGCTGACGCCCGCCCCGCGCGCATCAATCGGGTAACGGGCCCTCCCAGTTTCCGCCCCGAGTGCGGAACACTGACCGCGGGAGTGGAGTCGGTGGCTCCGGTGGTGGCCCCCGCACGCCACCGGCACGCGCCGCGAGCCCGTGCCGGGGCCCCGTGCCAGGGAGCCGCGTCCGGCACGCTTCCATGCTCGCGGTGCCGCGTGCCCCGCACATCCGGGAAAACCCCACTCCCGGACGGTGGTTTCCCGGGACGACACGGAAGGAACGCGGTTGAGGGCCGTCCCCCGCTGGCCGCTGTGGCTGGGCGCGCGGGTCCGCCGCGCCCTGGGCGCGGGCGCGGCCGTCGCGGCGGCCGCGCTGGCGTGCGGCTGGCCGTACTGGCGCGGGCACCCCGTCGCCGCCGTCGTCACCCTGGCCTGCTGCGGCGGGTTCGCCGTCGCCGGCGGGCTGCTCGCCGCCGGCCGGCTCGGGCGGCGGACGGGCGCGGCGTTCGTCTTCGCCGCGGCGGCATGGGCGGTCACCTGGGCGGGGGCGTGGAACGCCGGCGCGGCGCCGGTGGTCTCCCTGTTCGCCCAGTCGGTGTTCTTCGTCGCGATCGGCATCGGCGTCGTGATGTACCCGGGCGGCCGCCTGGAGGGCACCGCCGCCCGGCTGTGGACGGCCGCCGCCGTCGTCGTCATGGTCGGCGGGCAGGCGCTGCTGTGCGCGGTGTCGCGGCCCGGCTGGAACGGCTTCGCCTCCTCGGCCGCCTGGCCGTCCGTCCACCCCGACGAGGAGGTCTTCCGCTGCGCCCAGCGGGCCGTGACGGTCGCCATGGTCGCGCTCGCCGGTGCGCTGGTGGTCCTGCTGCTGGCGCGGGTGCCCCGGACCGGGCGGCTGGACCGCGCGTTCACCGTGCCCGTCGTGGTGGCGGTGACGGTCGGCGTCAGCATCGCCCTGGCCGTCCAGGGCACGCTCCTCGGCACGGCGGTCACCCTCGACGACGTCCTGAAGGTCTACTTCGTCCAGGGGTTCTGCGCCACGACGCTGCCGATCGTCTTCCTGTTCACCGCGCTGCGCGCCCGCCTGTCCGAGCTGACCGTGGCGGAGCGGATGCACCGCCTCACCGCCCCGGTCTCGGTGGAGAAGGTCCGCGACGCGCTGCGCAGCGTCCTCGGCGACGGCACCCTCGACCTGTGGCTGTGGGCCGAGGACGGCTACGTCGGGGTGGACGGGCGCCGGATGGAGGCCCCGCTGGAACCGGGGCCGGGCCGCTGGCGGCACGAGGTGCGCACGTCCGGCGGCGAGCCCCTCGCCACCGTCGACGTCGCCGCCGCGCTCCGCGACCACGAGCCGCTCGTCGAGGCGGCGCTGACCGCGGGCGGCCGGGCGCTGGAGACCGTCCGGCTGGAGGCCGCCGCGCAGGCCAACCTCGAACGGGCCCGCGATGCGCAGGAGCTCCTCGTCCGCGTCCAGGCCGCCGAGCGCGAGCGGCTCGCCGCGGACCTGCAGCGCAGCGCCCGCGCCCGGCTCCGCGCGCTGGAGGAGACCCTCGCCCGGCTGGAGGACGCCGCCGCCGACCCGGCGGCGCGCGAGCAGGCCCAGATCTGCCGCCGCGAACTCGCCGAGGCCGTCGCCGAACTCGACGACCTGGCCCGCGGCGTCCACCCGGCGATCTTCGCCGACGCCGGCCTGGGCCCGGCCATGGAGCTGGTCGCGTCCCGCGCCCCGGTACCGGTCCGGCTCGACCTGCCCGCCGACCGCTTCCCGCCCGAGATCGAGTCGACCCTGTACTTCGCGCTCTGCGAGGCCCTCACGAACGCCGTCAAGCACGCGGGGGCCGGCACGGTGGAGGTGACCGTCCGCTCCGGCCCGGCCGAGATCACGGCGGAGGTCCGCGACGACGGCGCGGGCGGCGCGGCCCCGTCCCCGCGCGGCGGCCTCGCCGGCCTGACCGACCGCGTCCGGGCCCTCCGCGGCACCGTGACCATCGACAGCCCACCGGGCCGGGGCACCACCCTGGCCATCACCCTCCCCGCGGGGGACGCGTCCGCCCGGTGAGCGGGCGCGGCGGAGGGCCTTCAGCCGTGCCGGGACGCGGGCCAGACCTCGGTCAGCGGAACGCCGACCGCTCCGAGCAGCCGGTGCAGCACCGGCAGGGACAGGCCCATCACGTTCCCGGCGTCCCCGTCGATCCCTTCGACGAACCAGGCGCCCAGACCTTCGAGCGTGAACGCGCCGGCGACCCGCAGGGGCTCGCCCGTCGCGACGTAGCGGGCGATCTCGTCGTCGCCGGGGGAGCCGAAACGCACTCGGGTGCTCCCCGTCGCGGCCGCGGCCTCGCCCGTGGCGGTGTCGATGACGCAGTGGCCGGTGTGGAGCGTGCCCGTCCTGCCGCGCCTCGCCCGCCACCAGCCGGCCGCCTCCTCGGCCGACCCGGGCTTGCCGAGCGGCCTGCCGTCGAACTCCAGGACGGAGTCGCAGCCGATGACCAGGGCGCCGCGGTCGACCATGGCGGCGACCGCGGACGCCTTGGCGCGGGCCAGTTCCGCGACGAGCGAGGGCGCCGAGTCGGCCGTCACCGCCTCCTCGTCCACCCCGCTCACCACGACGTCCGGGTCCAGACCGGCCTGGCGCAGGATCCGCAGCCGGGCGGGAGAGGCAGAAGCCAGCACGACACTCCGCATCGCGACAGCCTAAAGTGTGGCGGCCGCGATCACGGCGCGCCCGGCCGCCGGGGCTTAGGCTGGGCAGATGCGTGACGACGCCGACCTTCATGCGGACCTCCATGCGGACGTGGCCCGGCGGGCGGTGGCGGCGGCGATCGAGGTGGCCCGCGCGAACTTCGGCCGCACGCTGGACGTCCAGGTCAAGGGCCCGCGCGGCGACGTCGTGACGGAGGTCGACCGGGAGGCCGAGCGGATCATCGTCGCGACGCTGCACGAGCGGTTCCCCGGCCACACGATCGAGGCCGAGGAGTCCGGCACGCTCTACGGCGGGTCCGACCACGTGTGGCTCGTCGACCCGCTGGACGGGACCAACAACTACGCCTACGGGCTGCCCGTCTACGGCGCGGCCGTGACCCTGTGCCACCGGGGCGAGCCGGTCGTGGCCGCCATTGGGGAGGCGCACACCGGCGACGTCGCGTGCGCCGTGCGGGGCCGGGGCGTGACCGTGAACGGGCGGCCCTTCGCGCGGACGGCCCCGCCGTGCGCCGGCCTGCCCGCCACCGCACTCTGGGCCGGGTACCACACGCAGGGCGACGGCCACCTCGGCGCGCTCACCTCGCTCCTGCACGAGCGGAGCCGGCGCCTCTTCTCGACCTGGGCGCCGACCGCCGACGTCTTCCTCTACCTGCGCGGCGGCCTCGACGCGATCACCGTCTACCAGTGCAGCGGCACCGAGCTGCTGGGCTCGCTGCTGATCCTCCGGGAGGCCGGCGCCGAGATCACGGGAGCCGACGGGCGGCCCGTGCGGCGCCTCGCCGACCTCCCCGAACTCAGCTTCGCCGGGTCCGCGGCGGTCACTCTTCCCCTGGTGGAGGCTCTGACGCCGGCGGGGTCTCCGGCAGGAGCTCCCTGAGCTCTGAGCCGAGCAGGACGCGCTGCCGGTCGAACTCGGGCCCGAGGCCCGGATCGGCCTCGCCGACCAGCGCCACCAGTTCGCCGAGCGCCGCCAGTTCCCGTTCCAGCAGGTACCGGCGGCGGTCGGGATTGCGCAGCAGGACGCGCAGCGTGTAGAGGTCCATGACCCGGATGCGGCGGTAGGCCGGGACCTTCAGGTGCCGGACGGTGGCCCGGAAGAACCGCCCGCATTCGGGGTGGTTGTCGTCGACCCACACCCCGTCCCCGTACGCCTGGTCGCCGTAGTAGATGCGGTTGTAGCCCATGTGGAAGGACACGGCCTCGGGGTCGGTCTCCATCCGCTTGACGAACGCGTCGAGGAGGTCGTGCCGGTCGTGGTGGAGGGCGTCGGCCACGGCGACCGCGCGCTGCAGGAACGGGTGCTCGGGGAACAGGTCGCCCGACCGCAGGCGGTCCATCGTGTGCGCGTCCGCCACGATCGGCAGCAGGTTCGCGGCCTGCTGCGCGGCCATCAGGTGGCCGGTGCCCGCGTCGATGTCCACTTTGTTGAGCACCGCGAGGAACGTCGCCTCGGTCGCCGCGCGCTTGTCGGGGTCGGCGGAGACGACGAGCAGCAGCTCGCGGACGAAGTCGATGACCTCGTCCGGAAGCGGGTGCAGCAGCAGCTCGGTGCGGTCCGCCCGGTTCTCCGCGCGCCGCTCGTCGAGGCACCTGACGACGTGCCGCGCCGCGCAGAACTCGAAGAAGGACTTGTGCACGAACCGGTACCGCCGCCGGTCGTTGGAGATGATCAGGAAGGACCGGTGGACGAGCTCCCGGCACACCTCGTCCACGGTGCCGTCCACGAGGATGTTCGACTCCAGCCAGCGCCCGGCGATGCGGCGCAGCTCGTCGGCCTCGATGAGCAGGTCCTTGAGCTCGAAGTGCCCCCAGCCGCGGCCCGACGCCAGGGACTTGGAGAAGATCTCCCAGGCCACGCACTCGATCAGCTCGCCCTTCTGCCACCAGGTCAGCTTCGAGGGCTCCTTCGCCTGCTCGCGCTGCAGCCACTTGTCGACGTACCGGCTGTAGATCGCCGAGGTCTCGCCGCCGTGGCCGACGGACAGGAACCCGTCGGCGTCGTGGTCCCGGAGGACGAGGTCGAGCAGCACCTCGGCGGTCATCCGCAGGATGAGCGGCCTGGCGACGGCCTCCCGCAGGGACGGGTTCCCGCCGATGATCCTGATCAGCTCCCCGGCCAGTTCCGGACGCCGCTGGGCCGCGGCGTACCAGCGCAGGAACGCCGTCCCCTGCTCCTCGAAGCGCAGCGGCAGCAGGCGGCCGGCGTTGCCGAACCCGGTCATCAGCTCGGTGGCGTCGACGTAGATGCTGTAGAACGCCGTGCGGGAGGTCAGCAGGGACGGGACCCGGAACAGGCCGAACAGGCTCTCGGGGACGATGCTGGTCAGCAGGTGCGGTGAGCGCATCACCGGGGCCTCGTCGAGCCCGTCGCAGACCAGGACGATGCGGTGGTCGTCCAGCAGCCTGGCGAGCTTGGGCACCTCGGGGAGCGCGACCTTCACCGCCAGCTGCTCCTTGAGCCACAGCGCCTGCTCCTCCGCCCGGGTCAGGCCCGCGTCCGGCGGCTGGGTCTGCGGCCTCATGGCGTTGAGCTGCAGGAAGACGGGGCAGCGGGCCGTGCGGGGCGAGGCGGCGAACTCGTCGGCGAGGCGGGCGAAGACGAGTCCGGCGATGAGGGACTTCCCCGATCCCGGCTCGCCCATCAGCATGACCCGGTCCCCGCCGCGCAGGACGTCGGTGACGACGTCCACGATCGGGCCGCCGTCCCGCAGGGCGCCGGATCCGGAGAAGAACGGGTCGACGAATCCGAACCCGGCCCGCAGCCGCTCCTCGTGCGTGCGGGGGGACGCGCTCCCCTCGACCGGGAGACGCGCGGCCAGCGCCTCGACCTCCGCCCGGTGGTAGGCGCGGAGCCTGCGGCGCTCCAGGTACCCGAGGCGGCGGCGGAACGCCAGGAAGCGGGCGCCGGCCGCGGCGAGCAGTGCGCCGGCGGCGACGGCGGCCAGCCAGTGGGACGCCAGGAAGAGGAGGAGGAAGGCGGGGACGGCGGCGAGGGTACCGATCCAGTCCAGCAGTTCCCGGACGACCTTCAGGTGCCGTATCGCGGGCGCCTGGCCGGAAGAGGCCCTGACCGGTCGATTCATCGGAGAGCTCAGACCCCCTGCCGCGCGTGGTGAGGCAATCGCCCGATCGGTCGTCCGTTATTGGTTTATGTCGTGCTTCTAGTGGATCACATCGCGTCGTACGCGTACATCTCTACGACTGTTGATTAATGCACGCAACGCGGGGTTCAGGGGGCGGAGCGGACGACCATGGGGAGGAGGTAGCGGCGGGCGAACGATCGGGCGCCCTCGTCGTCCAGGGGGATGTGGCCCTCGGGGGTGAGGACGAGGGAGTGGGTGAGGCGGACGAGGATCTCGGCGACGACCTCCGGGTCGACGCCGGCGGGGGCGGCGCCCAGGCGCTGCGCGGTGCGCAGGCGGCCGGCGATGTAGCCGCGGGCGGCGGCGAGCAGCGGCCCCGCCTTCACCGTGGAGTGCGGCAGGATCAGTTCCGGCTCGACGACCAGCAGGCGGTTGACCAGCCGCTGCTCGCGGCTGATCCGCAGGGCGACGGCGAACCCCTCGACGAGGCGCTCCTCCAGGGTGGGGAGCGCGGCGACTGCCTCGTCCAGCTCGGCGAAGAAGCGGCGGGCCTCGCGCAGCAGGACGCCGGTGACCAGGTCGCCCTTGGTGGGGAAGCGGCGGTAGATCGTGGCGCGGCCGAGCCCGGACTCGCGGGCCACGTCGTCCATCGTGGTGCGGCGCGGCCCGTAGGTCTCGAAGCAGCGCAGCGCCGCGTCCAGGATGCGGCCGCTCTGCGGCTCGCTCTCCGGGCCGGCGGTGAGCAGGCTGAGCAGGTCGTCGTCGCTCGTCCGGTCGCTCGTCGGGTCGCTGGTCATGGTGCGGCCGACTCTAGCCTCCGCGGGACCGGCGCATGGCGTGCGCGGCGGCGGGGTGCGCCGCCCGCGGGCGCTAGTCCGCGGCCAGCGCGTCGAGGGCCTGCTCGGCGGTCGGGTGGGCGACGAGGTGGCGGTCCAGGCCGCTGCGCTCGATGATCGTGCGGAACCGGCGGTCCAGGCCGGCCAGGACGAACTCGCCGCCGGCCCGGTGCGCGGCCTTCCAGATGATGATGAGCGCGTTCAGGCCGGAGGAGTCGCAGAAGCCGACCCGGGAGGCGTCCAGCACGACCAGCGGAGGGCCCGTCAGCTCGCGCATGTCGGCGAGGACGCGTTCGCGCAGCCGGTCGGCCGTCAGGATGGTCAGGTCACCCTCCGCCTGCACGAGCAGGCAGGGCCCGCGCACCTCGCTGCGCACCTCCAGCGTGTCGCCGCCGGGGTGGTCCGCCGGGTCGCCGGCTCCGAGAGACATGCCGTTCACCTCCGTAGGTACCCGGGCACCCGGCGTACCCGCGAAAGGGGCCGGTCATGCAGCGGCGGCCGGGGGTCAGCCCACCCGGATGTACTCGATCGCGGCGTCGGCGAGGCGCCGCGCGGGCGCCTCGTAGCGGTCGCGCAGCTCCAGCAGGACCTGCTGGCCGCGGACGGCGGGCCACCCGGCGGGCAGGTGCTCGACCGGCAGCCGGGGGTCGGTGCGGACGAGCTGCAGCCACTCGGTGGTCATCCACAGGTAGCGGGCGAGGTCGTCGGGGGCGTGGGGGAGCGGGTCGGGGCGGTCCCAGCGGTCCAGGAACGCGCGGTAGCCGGCGGCGAGCCCGTCGAGGTCGAACGCCTCGCGGAGCATGTGCGGGACGTCCGTCGGCTCCTCGGCCGGGCCGGCGAACACCTTCAGGTGCCCGTTCAGGTTGAGGCCCGCGACGATCGGGCGGACGTCCACCCGGGACGGCGCGATCCACGTGCCGTTGCCGAGCGACCCGAACCCGGCCCAGGTCAGCCGGGCGCGCAGGTCGTGCCGGACGCGCTGCCACGACTCCGGCATGGAGAACGCGAGGACGGTCCAGCTGCCGTCCCAGTCGGTGTTGAGCACGCCGCGCCGCCAGACGCGGTCCTCACCGTCGTGCAGGATGCCCTCCGACCTCGGGGTGAGCCCGAAGTGCATGCGGCGCCCCTCGCGGTGCCGCGCCAGCAGGCCGCGGCGGACCATGCGCGTCAGCGTCGACCGGACGGCGTGCTCGCCCACGCCGAGGCGGGCGAAGGTGTCGATGAAGCTTCCGGAGAACACCGCGATGTCCCGCCCCAGCACGTAGTTGCCGAGGTAGGTCAGCATCAGCGACTGCGGCCGGAGCCTCGGGGACGGCTCGCCTGCCGGGGGCGGCCCGGCCGCGCTCTGTGCACTCACCCGTAGAGCTCCCGTCATCCCGCCAGCGTAACGACGGCGCCCGGGGTCCCCGGACCGCTGTCACGCTGATGTTGGGCAAATCATTGACTGCCGTGAAGAATACGCCTAACTTCGGGGCACGCCCACCCCGGGAGGTCCCAAGTGCGCAAACTCATCCCGCTTCTGGCCGCCACCGTGCTCGCCGCCGCCGCGTGCGGCTCGTCCGGCGGGTCCGGCGGCGGCTCCACCCTCAAGGTCGGCTTCATCGAGTCCCTGACCGGCAACTACGCCCCGCTGGGAGGTGAGGCGAAGAAGACCGTGGAGCTCGCCGTCGAGCAGATCAACACCGCGGGCGGCATCGACGGACGCAAGATCAAGCTGATCACCCTCGACGACAAGACCGCTCCGGACCAGGGCGTGCTGCACTTCAACAAGCTCAAGTCCGAGAAGGTCACCGCGATCATCGGCTCGACGTTCTCCAACGTCGGCCTGGCGGTGGAGCCGCTCGCCGAGCGGGAGAAGATCCCCTACATCTCGCTGAGCCCGGCGGACGAGCAGGTCGACCCGATCCGCAAGTACACGTTCGTGGTCCCGGCGATCTCGTCCACCTACGCGCAGGCGATGCTGTCGTACTTCAAGGCGCACGAGATCAGCAAGGTCGCGGTCGCCTACGACACCAAGAGCGCCTACGCCAAGGCGGGCTTCGCCGGCATGCAGAAGTACGCGGGGCAGTACGGCGTGCAGATCGTCAAGGAGGAGACGTTCGAGACGACCGCCTCCGACTTCAGCCCGCTGTTCACCCACGTCCGCGACTCCGACGCGCAGGCCCTCGTCGCGTGGGCGAGCGGCCCGCCCGGGGTCACCATCGCCAAGCAGTACCCGTCGTCGGGGCTCAAGCTGCCGCTCTTCATGACCGGCTCCCAGGCCAGCAAGCTGTGGCTCGACCCGGTCGGCAAGGCCGCCGAGGGCGTGTACGTCCAGTCGGCCATCGGCGTCGTCGGCGACTACCTGCCGGACGGGAAGCTGAAGCAGTCCGTCCAGGAGATGTCCGGGCCGTTCAAGCAGAAGTACGGCTACGAGCCGCCGCAGTTCGCGATGGACGGCTACGCCGGCGTCAAGCTGCTCGCCGCGGCGATCGAGAAGGCCGGCACCGACCGGGAGAAGATCCGGGACGCGCTGGAGAGCCTCACCCTGGTCACCCCGTGCGGCCAGTACACCTACTCCAAGACCGACCACTCCGGTCTCAAGCCCACCGACATCTCGATGAACCAGGTCAAGAACGGCAAGCTCGTCCCCACCGAGTGGTCGGTGAAGCAGCTCGCCGAGACCGCGAAGGCAGCCGGATGACGGCACTGCTGGAAATCGGCGGCGTCGGGCGCGCGTTCGGCGGCGTGTACGCCGTCCGCGACGTCGCGATGACGGTCGCCGAGGGCGAGACCCGCGCCGTGATCGGACCGAACGGCGCGGGCAAGTCCACCCTGTTCAACCTGATCAGCGGCCATCTCGCCGCCGACCACGGCACGCTCGCCTACGCGGGGCGGCGGATCGACCGGCTGCCCCCGCACGCGCGCGCCCGGCTCGGCATCGCGATCGTGTTCCAGGGCGCCCGGCTCTTCCACGGCATGACCGCGCTGGAGAACGTCATGGTCGGCGCGCACGCCCGCACCCGGCACGGCTTCCTGGCCGCCACGCTCCGGCTGCCCGCGCACCGCCGCGAGGAGGCCGCGATCCGGGCGGACGCCCTGGCCGCGCTCGACCGGGTCGGGCTGCGCGACTGGGCGCACCGGTCGGCGGACGTCCTGCCGCTCGGGCAGCAGCGGTCGCTGCAGGTGGCGCGGGCCCTGTGCGCGCGCCCCCGGCTCCTGCTGCTGGACGAGCCGGCGTCCGGGCTGCGCGCCGGCGAGCGGGAGGCCCTCGCGCAGCTGATCGAGGGCCTGCGCGCGGAGGGGCTGACGATGATGCTCGTCGAGCACGACGTCGCGTTCGTCGCCCGCCTCGCCGACCGGGTCGCCGTCCTGGACCTCGGCCGCCTCATCGCCGAGGGCACCCCGGACGAGATCCGCGCCGACCCCGCCGTCATCGCCGCGTACCTGGGGGAGGCCGCATGACAGCGGTGATCGAGGTGTCCGACCTCGTCGTCCGGTACGGGACGGCGACCGCGCTCGACCGGGTCGGGCTCACCGTGCGGGCCGGGGAGCTGGTCGCGCTGATCGGCCCGAACGGGGCGGGCAAGACCTCGCTCGTCAACGCGGTCCTCGGCGTGCTGCGCCCGGCGGCGGGCCGGGTGGACCTGGGCGGGCGCGTCGCGCTCGTCCCCGAGGGGCGGCAGATGTTCGACGACCTGACCGTCGAGGACAACCTCGCCCTCGGCGCCTGGCGCCGCCGCCGCGCGAAGGGCGCGCGCGACACCGAGCGGGTGTACGAGGTGCTGCCGCGGCTCGCCGAGCTGCGCGGGCGGCGCGCCGGGTCGCTGTCGGGCGGCGAGCAGCAGATGGTCGCGTTCGGGCGGGCGCTGATGGCCGAGCCGGACGCGATCGTCGTGGACGAGCTGTCGCTCGGCCTCGCGCCGCTCGTCACCGCCGGGCTCGCCGAGCACCTGCGCCGGCTGAACGCCGAGCGCGGCCTCGCCGTCCTGCTGATCGAGCAGAACGCGCGGCTGGCGCTCGACCTGTGCTCGCGCGGCTACGTCCTGGAGGCGGGCCGCATCCGCGCCGAGGGCACCGCCGCCGACCTCGCGGCGGGCCCCGACCTCGCCGACGCATACCTCGGCGGGTCAGCCGGCACCGAGGAGGGGACATGAGCGCGTTCCTGCAGTACCTCGTCTCCGGGATCGCCGTCGGCTGCGGCTTCGCGCTGCTGGCCAGCGGCCTCGTCGCGATCCACCGGGTGACCCGGGTGGTGAACTTCGCGCAGGGCATGTTCGCCGTCGTCGGCGGCATGACGGCCGGGTCGCTGCTGGCGGCCGGGCTGCCGCACGGCGCGGCCGAGGCCGGCGCGGTGGCCGTCGCGGGCGCGGTCGGGCTCGCGGTCGGGATCGCCGCGACCGGGAAGCGCGGCACGTCCCCGCAGTCGGCGCTGATCGTCACGCTCGGGATCGGCTTCCTGGCGTACGCGGTGGAGATCATGATCTGGGGCGACAACCCGCGTTCGCATCCCGGGCTGCGGGGCGCCGTGACGCTGTTCGGCGCGCATGTGCAGAAGCAGTCGTTCCTCGTCATCGGGGTCGCGGCCGCCGTGTTCGCGCTGCTCGCCCTGTTCTTCGGGCGCACCTACGCGGGCAAGGCGCTCAGCGCGTGCGCGTCCAACCCGTACGCGGCGCGCACCATGGGGATCGACCCGGTGCGGATGGGCCTGGTCGCGTTCGCGCTCGGCGGGATGCTCGGGGGCCTCGCCGGAGTGCTGCTCACGCCGCTGCAGCCCATCTCCTACAACAGCGACGTCCTGCTGATCACCAACGGGTTCGCGGCGGCGGTGCTCGGCGGCCTGAACCGCCCGGTCGTCGCGCTCGCCGGGGCGCTGACGCTCGGCGTGGCGGAGTCGATGGTCGCGGGCTACGGCGAGGCGTCCTACCAGACCGTCGTCGCGCTGGCGCTGATGCTGGCCATCATGATGGTGCGGGCCTCGCGGAGGACCGCGCTGCAGGAGGAGGCCGCCCGATGAGCGTGTCCGTCCGCAAGTCCCCGCCGGCGGCCGCCGCGGCCGTGCGCCGGCGGCCCGCGCCCGGGGCGCTCATCGCGGCGGCCGTCGCCGCCGCGGCGCTGCTCGCCCCGGTGCTGCTGCCGGAGACGCAGGTGTCGGTGTACGTGCTGCTCCTGCTGGCCGCGATCGTCGTCGTCGGCCTGTCGATGCTGATGGGATTCGCCGGGCAGGTCTCGCTCGGCCAGGCGGCCTTCACCATGATCGGCGGGTACACGGCGGCGCTGAGCGCGACGCACGGCGTGCCGACCTGGCTCGGCCTGCTGCTCGCGCCGGTCGTCGCGGCGGGGTGCGCGGCGCTGGTCGGCGGGCCGCTGCTGCGGCTGCGCGGCCACCAGCTCGCGTTCGCGACCCTCGCCGTCCAGCTCATCCTGCTCAGCCTCGTGGGACGGCAGGACTGGACGGGCGGCGACATCGGGCTGCAGGGCGTGCCGCGCCTCCAGGTCGCCGGGTACGAGTTCGCGGGCGAGATCTCCTACGCCTACCTGGCGCTCGGCGCGCTCGGCCTCGTCGTGCTGGTCACCCGGCACATCGTGGCGTCCCGGCCCGGGCGCGGGCTGCGGGCGCTCGCGACGAGCGAGGTCGCCGCCGCGTCGTCGGGGGTGCCGGTCGCCGCCTACAAGCAGGCCGTGTTCGCGCTGTCCGCCGGGTTCGCCGGCCTCGCGGGCGGCATCTACGCCTTCTACATCGGCTACGTCGCGCCCGGCTCGTTCCCCGTCCTGCTGTCGTTCGAGTACGTCGTGATGGTCGTCGTCGGCGGCGCCGGGACGATCTGGGGGGCGCTCGCCGGAGCCACCGCCATCACGCTGCTCCTGCAGCTGCTGAACGACATCGGCACGCGCGAGGGCATGCCGGCGTCGGCGCCGACCGTGCTCTCCTACGCGGTGTACGGGCTGCTGCTCATCGCGGTCGTGCTGTTCCTGCCGAAGGGGCTCGTGCCGTCCGCCACCGCGTGGTGGGATCGCCGCAGGGCCTCGCAACCGACGGAGGAGTGACGCGCATGCGCAACGAAGGACTCGGGTCGTGGCCCGCGCGCCGCGCCCGCAAGACCCCGGGGACCGACGCGCTCGTCCACGAGGGGACGGCGCTCACCTACGCCGGCCTGCTCGGCCGCGTCGCGCGCCTCGCCCGCGCGCTGCGCGACCTGGGGATACGGCACGGCGACCGGGTCGCCTACCTCGGCCCCAACCATCCGTCGTTCCTGGAGACGCTGTTCGCGACTGGCATGCTCGGCGGGATCTTCGTCCCGCTGAACACCCGGCTCGCCGGCCCGGAGATCGCCTACCAGCTGGACGACGCGGGGGTGTCCGCCCTCGTCCACGGGCCGTCGCACGCCGAGCTGGTGGGCGGTCTGCCCGGCGGCCGCGAGCACATCCCGCTCGACCGCTACGAGGAACTGCTCGCCGGCGCCGACGACGACCCCCTCGACCTCCCCGTCGCGCTCGACGAGCCCTGCATGATCATGTACACGTCGGGGACGACGGGGCGGCCCAAGGGCGCGACGCTCACCCACGGCAACATCACCTGGAACGCCGTCAACGTCCTCATCGACCACGACCTGGTCGCGGGGGAGCGGGCGCTCGTGTCGGCGCCGCTGTTCCACACCGCCGGGCTCAACATGCTCACGCTGCCGGTGCTGCTCAAGGGCGGGACGTGCGTGCTCGTCGCCGCGTTCGACCCGGCCGCGACGCTCTCCATGATCGAGGAGCAGCGGATCACGTTCATGTTCGGGGTGCCGACGATGTTCGAGCGGGTCGCCCGGGAGCCGGGCTGGGCGGAGGCCGACCTGTCCTCCCTGCGGATCCTCACCTGCGGCGGCGCCCCCGTGCCGCCGTCGCTCATCGAGACCTACCAGAAGCGCGGCCTGACGTTCCTGCAGGGCTACGGGATGACCGAGGCCGCCCCCGGCACGCTCTTCCTCGACGCCGAGCACGCCGTCTCGAAGGCAGGGTCGGCCGGGGTGCCGCACTTCTTCAGCGACGTGCGCGTCGTCGACGCCGACATGGCCGACGTCGCCCCGGGCGAGACCGGTGAGGTCGTCGTCCAGGGCCCGCACGTCATGCGCGGCTACTGGGGGCGCCCCGACGACACCGCCGCCGTGTTCAGCGACGGCTGGTTCCGCAGCGGCGACGCCGCCCGCCTCGACGCCGACGGCTACGCCTACATCGTCGACCGCATGAAGGACGTCATCATCTCCGGCGGCGAGAACGTGTACCCGGCCGAGGTCGAGCACGCGATCCTCGCGGCCGCCCCCGACGTCGTGGAGTGCGCGGTCATCGGCGTCCCGGACGCCGAGTGGGGCGAGGTCGGCCGCGCCGTGCTCGTGCCGCGCCCCGGCGCGGACGTGAGCCCGGAGAAGGTGCTCGCCGCCCTGTCCGGCAGACTGGCCAAGTACAAGATCCCCAAATCGGCCGTGCTCGCCGAGGAGATCCCCCGCAACGCCGCCGGGAAGATCCTCAAGGCTCGGCTCAGGGAGGAGTTCGGCGACCGATGACGGCCCGGGGCACCAGGACGCGGCCCACCGTGACCAGCCGCGTCCTGGACATCCTGGAGGCGTTCTCCGCCGACCGCGCCGCGCTCACCATCACGCAGATCAGCCGGCGCGCGGGCCTGCCGCTGTCGACCGCGCACCGCCTCGTCGGCGAGCTGACCTGCTGGGGCGCGCTGGAACGCGACGCCGACGGCCTCTACCGCATCGGCCTCCGGCTGTTCGAGGTCGCCGCGCTCGCGCCCCGCGGCCCCGCGCTGCGCGCCGCCGCGATGCCGTTCCTGGAGGACCTGTACGAGGCGACGCACGAGAACGTGCACCTCGCCGTCCTGGACGGCCTCGACGTCGTCTACATCGAGCGGATCTCCGCCCGCGACGCCGTGCACGTGCTGTCCCGCGTCGGCGGCCGGTGGCCCGCGCACGCGACGGGCGTCGGCCTCGCGATGCTCGCGCACGCCGACCCGGCCCTGCAGGAGCGGGCCATCGCCGGGCCGCTGCGCCGCTTCACCGACCGGACGATCGCCACCGGGCCGGAGCTGCGGCGCGTCCTCGCCGAGGTCCGGCGCACCGGCGTGGCGATCAGCGACGGGCAGGTCGAGACGTTCGCGCTGTCGGTCGGCGCGCCCGTCTACGGCCCGGACGACACGGTCGTCGCCGCCGTCGCGATCGTCGTCCCGTCCGACGGGTGGGACGCGCGGGCGCTGATCCCGGTCGTCCGCGCCAGCGCCCGCGGCATCTCCCGCGCCCTCGGCGCGCCCCGCGCCCTGCGGCCCCCGGAGACCGCGCTGCACAGCCGCTGACCGGGTTCTTCCGTTGGACGGAATCGATGTGGCCTCCGTCACCGCGCCCCCGCGATGGTCGTCGTGACCCCCCACCGATCTCGGAGGAGCGCCCATGGTCTTCGCACGGAACCAGTGGTATGTGGCCGCCTACAGCCAGGAGGTCGGCGACGGCCTGCTCGCCCGGACGATCTGCGGCGAGCCCCTCGTCATGTATCGCACCGGGGCGGGGGAGGCCGTCGCGCTCGCCGACCGCTGCGTGCACCGCCGCTTCCCGCTCTCGGAGAGCAACCGGGACGGCGACCGGATCGTCTGCGGCTACCACGGCTTCACCTACGCGCCCGACGGCGTGTGCGTCGCCGTCCCCGGCCAGACCCGCATCCCCCGCACCGCCCGCGTCCCCGCCTACCAGGTGGTGGAGCAGGACTCCTTCGTCTGGGTGTGGATCGGCGACGGCGAGGGCGACGCCGCCGCGATCCCGCGCGCCACGTGGTTCGATTCGCCGGACTACACGACGGTCCGCGGGATGGAGCCCCTCGCGGCCCGCTACGAGCTGCTCGTCGACAACCTGCTCGACCTGTCCCACGAGACGTACCTGCACGCCGGCTACATCGGCACGCCGGAGGTGGCGCAGACCCCCATCAACACGGAGGTCGACGAGGAGGCGGGCATCGTCTACGTGAGCCGCCGCATGAAGGACGTCGAGTGCCCGCCGTTCTACTCCCAGTCGACCGGCATCGAGGGCCGCATCGACCGCTGGCAGGACATCGAGTACCACCCGCCGTGCCTCTACCTCCTGCACAGCCGCATCGCGCCCACCGGCGTGGAGCCCGCCCCGGACGGCGACGACTCCAAGGCGTTCCACGTCGAGGTCGGCTACGCCATCACCCCGGAGACCGAGACGAGCACGCACGACTTCTGGCTCGTCGCCCGCGACTTCGCCCTGGACGACCAGAAGGTCTCCGACTTCCTCGCCGAGAGCAACCGCACGGTCGTCCTGCAGGACGTGGAGGCGCTGAACATCCTGGAGAAGGTGATCGCGTCCGAGCCGGAGGGCTACCAGGAGCTGTCCATCAACATCGACACCGGCGGCCTGGCCGCCCGCCGCATCCTGGCGCGGCAGACGGCCCGATGAGCACGGGCCGCCTGCGGGTCGAGTGGTCCCCGGGCTCGGACACCCTCACCGGGATCTGCCACTGCGGCGCCCAGCACACCGCTGAGGACCCGGTGGAGATCTGGACCTGGCTCCTCGCCCACCCCGACCACCCCGCCTCGTAGCGTCAGCCGACGTCGCGGCGGCGGAAGGCCGCCAGGCCGGCCGCCGCCAGGGCGACGGCCGTGGCGGTGAGGGCCAGGAAGGGGAGCGGGGCCGCCTCCGCGCCGGGGAGCTTCGGGGTGTGGGTGAACGGGGAGACGTCCAGGACCGCCTGCGGCAGGCCGAGGAGGGGGCCCGCCTGGCCGAGGAGGAGGCAGGCGGCCAGGACGCCCCAGCCCGCGGCCGTGGCGCGGGGGAGGAGCCCGAAGATCAGGAACGTCGCGGCGGCGATGACCCAGGCGGCCGGCAGCTGCGCGAGCGCGGCGCCGAGCTGGCGGGGGAGCTGGCCGCCGAGGTCGTGGGTGCGGGCGCCGTGGACGAGCCCGACGGCGGCGCCGGTGAGCGCGAGCAGGACGACCGTGCCGAAGACCGTGGTCGCCAGCCCGGAGAGGGCCCAGCGGACGCGGCCGACCGGGGCGGCGAGGAGCGGTTCGAGGCGTCCGCTGCCCTCCTCGGCGCGCAGCCGCAGCACGCCCTGCACGGCGTAGGCGGCCGCGAACAGGCCCATGAGGCCCATGGCGGTGGCGAGGAGCGCGTCGGTGAGGTCCCGCCGGCCGCCCAGCCTGCGGATGTCGTCCGCCATCGCCGCGCTGCCGCCGGCCAGGTCGTCCGCGCCGGCCGCGATGCCGCCGATCGCCAGCCCGTACACCAGGAACGCGGCGGACCAGCCGAGGAGCGCGCCGCGCTGCAGCCGCCAGGAGAGCGCGAGCGGGCCGCGCAGCGACGGCGCGGCATGGGCCGGGCCGAGGGGCGCGGGCAGGATCCCGGCGCCGAGGTCGCGGCGCTCGGTCAGCGCGTACGCGACGGCGATCAGCACCGCGGACGCGGCCAGGGGGAGGAGCAGGACGGCCCACTGCTCGCCCGCGCACGGGCGGACGTGCTGCGCCCAGCCGATCGGGGACGGCCACGACAGCCAGCGCACCTCGCCGGCGTCGGCCGCGGCCCGGACCAGGTACGCGGCGCCGAGGACGGCGAACGCGAGGCCGTTGGCGAGCCGGGACGTCTCGGCGAGCTGCGCGGTGACCGCCGCGACGCCCGCGAACACCAGCCCGGTGCCGAACCAGGACAGGCCCAGCGCGGCGGATCCGGCGGCGGGCAGCCCGAAGAGGACCAGCACGGCGGTGACCGCGGCGGCTGCGGCGGCGGCCGCGGCCGCGGCGGTCACCAGCGCGGCGGTCAGCGGCGCGCGGCGCCCGACGGCGGCGGCGCCGACCAGCTCCAGCCGCCCGGTCTCCTCCTCGGCGCGGGTGTGCCGCACGACCAGCAGCACGCACATGACGGCGGTGAACGCGGCGCCGGTCGCGCCGACGCGCCACACGCTGAGCCCGGCGGCCGTGTCGCCGTTCAGGACGGGCCCGTACAGCGCCCGCGTGGACGGGTTGCCGTTGACGCCGCGCGCGAAGTCCGCGATGGCCTCCGGCGTGTCGTACTCGTTCTTGAAGCCGTAGGCGCTGCTGGACACGTACGCGGTCAGCCCGTAGATCCACGCGGGCATCATGATCCGGTCGCGGCGTAGCCACATCCTCAGCAGCGGAGCGGCGCCGGACAGGCCGCCTGCGCCGCGGGCGGCGCGGGCCGGCGGGCGCAGGGTCGTGGCGGTCACGACGCCGCCTCCCGGGCGAGGTCGTCCTCGTAGTGGCGGAGGAAGAGCTCTTCGAGCGTCGGCGGCCGGCTCGTCAGCGCGCGGACGCCGATCCGCGTGAGCTGCTGGAGCGCGGCGTCCAGCTCGGGGGTGTCGACCTCGAACGCGATGCTGTTGCCGTCGATGCGGACGTCGTGCGCCCCGGGCAGCGGGACGCCGCCGGGCGGCCCCGCGAGCTCGGCGCGGACGGACGTGCGGGTCAGGTGCCGCAGCTCGCCGAGCGTGCCGGTCTCGACCGTCCGGCCCTTGCGGATGATGGTGACGCGGTCGCAGAGCGCCTCCACTTCGGACAGGATGTGGCTCGACAGGAGCACCGTCCGGCCGCTGCGCCGCTCCTCCCGGACGCACTCCTGGAATACCTCCTCCATGAGCGGGTCGAGGCCGGAGGTGGGCTCGTCGAGGAGCAGCAGCTCCGCGTCGGACGCGAACGCGGCGACGAGCGCGACCTTCTGCCGGTTGCCCTTGGAGTAGGCGCGGCCCTTCTTGCGCGGGTCGAGCTCGAACCGGTCGAGCAGCTCGGCGCGGCGGCGCGGATCGAGGCCGCCGCGCAGCCGCCCGAGCAGGTCGACGACCTCGCCGCCGGACAGGTTCGGCCACAGCGTGACGTCCCCCGGGACGTAGGCGAGGCGGCGGTGCAGGGCGGTGGCGTCGCGCCAGGGGTCGCCGCCGAGCAGCCGCGCCCGTCCGGCGTCGGCGCGCATCAGCCCCAGCAGCACGCGGATGGTGGTCGATTTCCCCGCGCCGTTCGGGCCGAGGAAGCCGTGCACCTCGCCGGCCTGGACGGTCAGGTCGAGGCCGTCCAGGGCGCGCGTCCGGCCGAACGTCTTGACCAGGCCCTCGGCCGCTATCACGTCATTCATCGTTCCGCTCCTCGGCGAGTGCCGCTTCGTAGGCGTCCAGCGCCGCGTGGCCCCGCGCGGCGATCTCCGGGCTGATCATCCGGCTCGCGAAGACGTCCAGGAGGGCGCGCCGCAGCCGCAGCGAGCCCTCGGTCGTGAAGGTGTCGGCGCCGAGCACCCGCGACAGGTGCTCGTGCAGCACCTCGACGCCGACGGTCATCGCGACGACCGCGGCGGCGAAGGCGTGCGGGTCGCGGGTGCCGGGGACGCCGAACCCCGGCGGGGGGTTGGCGATGTACCGCTCGGTGGTGGCGACGAGGTCGTCGAACAGCCGGGCCGCCGCGGGGGAGCCGTCGACGATCGCGCGGGCGAGGTAGCGGCGCACCGGCAGGCCGAGCCGCTCCGCCCAGGCATGGAAGCCGGGTTCGCCGGCGCCGCCGGTGGCGGCGCTGAGCCGGCGGACCGTGTCGAGCGCGTAGGCGTCGCACGCCTCGCGCAGCTCGTCCTTCGACCCGAAGTGGTGCTGGACGAGCCCGACCGACACGCCGGCGGCCTCGGCGATCCCGCGGAACGTCGCGCCCTTCGTGCCGCGCTCGGCGAACTGCAGGAGCGCCGCGTCCCGGATGCGGGCGCGGGCGGTCAGATCCTCCGGCGCGGGGTTCCTCTCCGCGGTCATCCACTCTCCAATACAAGCGTTCAATCTCCGATAAACATGTATACCATACGTGTGTATTGCCAATGGGCATGTGGAGGACGCCGCTTCCCCCGCGGCCCGGTGGGCGAGATCAGCAAGAAGGCACTGGCGTCCCGCGTCCACTGGCCCCTGGGCATCGGCCGCTGGGGGGCGCCGGTGCTCGCGCGTTCCCCGTCGAGGGGGAGGGCGCGGATGGCTCACGCGATGGATGTGCGGCCGGTCCGCCGGTACCTATCGTGACGGCATGATCACAAAGAAATCCATGCTCAGGCATGCCGCGGTGGTGAGCGCGGCCGTCGCGGTGGCGGCATCCGCAGGCCCGGCGGCCGCGGACGGGCGCGACCGGCTGCGGCCGGTGGTGGAGCGGCTCACCGGGCCGGGCGGGTCCCCCGGGGCCCTGGCGCAGGTCGACGGCCGGGGCGGCCGCCATGTGGCCACCAGCGGCGTGGCCGACATCCGGACGGGCGCCCCGGTCGACCCCCGCAGCCGCTTCCGGATCGGCAGCATCACCAAGACGTTCACCGCCACCGTGGTGCTCCAGCTCGCCGGCGAAGGCTGGATCGACCTCGACGCCCCTGTGGAGCGGTACCTGCCGGGGATGGTGCGCGGCGCCGACAACGACGGCCGGGAGATCACCGTCCGCCAGCTCCTCCAGCACACCAGCGGCCTGCCGGACGTCCTGGACTACCTGTCGCCTCTCGACATCCTCAACGACCCGCTCCGGCACTGGGACGCGCGGGAGCTGGTGGACATCGCCCTGCCGCATCGCCGCGAATTCACCCCCGGCCGGGGATGGGGCTACTCCAACACCAACTACCTGCTGGCCGGGATGATCATCGAGAGGGTGACGGGCCACACCTACGCCCATGAGGTCCGCCGGCGGATCATCGTCCCGCTCGGGCTCGACGACACGTTCCCGCCGAGCGACGCCCCCGGCATCCCCGGGCCGCACCCGCGCGGCTACGTGCGCCCCGCGGCCGACCTGGTGGACATCACGCGCCTCAACCCGACCGTCGCCGGAGCCGCGGGCGGGATGATCTCCAGCGCGTCCGACCTCGACCGCTTCCTGGCGGTGCTCCTGCACGGCGGCCTGCTGAAGCCCGCGCAACTGCGCGAAATGCTGGACACCCGCCCCACCGGGCGCGATTCGGGTTCCGAGTACGGCCTGGGGCTGGAGTGGCTCCCCGCGAAGGACCGCCCGGGCTGCCCCCGCGGCTTCTGGGGCCACGACGGCGACATGCTCGGCTTCAGCGTCCGGGCGGGCGCCGCCGCCGGCAGGCAGGCCACGGTCATGGTCAACCTCAACCCCGGCGGCGGCCAGGCCCTGGACGAGGCCATGGGCGACGCCCTCCCCACGGCCCTCTGCGGCCCCGCCCGCTGACCCCGCGCCCGGCCGCGGGCGCGAGCGGGCGGACCGGCCGCGACTGCCCGGGGCCGGGCGGATGTGACGACCCCGCCGGGGTCCCGGTATTGGCGGCGGCGGTGCTCGCCGCGGCCGCGCTCGGCGCGGGATACGGCGTCTACTTCGCGATCGACCAGGCCCTGGTCACCGAAATCCTGCCCCGGGAGAACGACCGCGGCCGGCGGCTCGGGGCGATGAACACGGCGGGCAGCGGAGCGGTCGCCGCCGCTCCGCTCATCGCGGCGCCGATCATTCCGGCGGCCGGATGTTCGACCCTCTCCGTCTTCGCCGCGTGGCTGCCGCCGTGCTCGTGCGGCCCATCAAGCTCCGTCGCGTGGATCGCACAGCTGTTTTGATCGCACAACGAAAGTGCCAAATGATCATTTTTGAGATTGCCGGGTAGCGGTTCGCGGGGCGCGGCCGCGACAGCGGCGACGAAGCACCGCGGAACGGCATGTCGCATTTCTGGTCGAGACGGTCGGGCCCGCGAAATCAACCCTCAAACGTTGCAGTCAGGAGTGAATAGGACGGTGTTGATGTAGCGGCGGCCGGGGCGGAGGGCTCGGCTGACAAGACTGCGTTGGAGTTGGTGGACGGTGGCTTGCTGGTGGCCGATCAGATCGAATCGGTCGAGGGGGGTCCAGCGGTCGTCGGCGAAGACATGGCCGGTGTAGCCAAGGATGGTGAGCAGGTCGAGCACGAGTGCGACGTCTTGGTGGCGACTTTCGAGTTCGAGGAGCAGATGGGGGAGGTCGCGTTCAATGGTCTGGCGGGCGCCGTGCAGGGCCGCGAGCTCGTGGCCTTCTATGTCCATCTTGATGAAACGGACGTTCTTGAGTTCGAGGCTGTCCAGAGTGATCTCGGGGACGGTGATCGGTGTTCCTGAGATCGTCCGCAGCGTCGAGGTGCCGGGGTAGGGACCGGTGCGCGGAATCCAGATCCGTGTTCGTCCGCACTGGTCGGAGGCGGCGGCCTGGACGACCTGAGCGTGCGGGAAGGTGCGGCGCAGAAGGTCGGCCATGACGGGGACGGCCTCGATGGTCACGACGCGGTCGGCCAGGGTGAGGAGGCGCTGAGTCCAGGGGCCGAACCAGCCGCCGACGTCGACGGCGGTGCCTCCGCGCGGGAGGTAGTCGGAGAGTTTCGCCAGTTCCGGCTCGACGCGCGGGTAGATGGCCCTGACGGCGCGGCCGACGAGGGAGGCGGGCATGCGCGCGGCGAGCGCGTTCCACGTCGGTCTTGCGGCAACCGGGCCGGTGTCCATGGGCGGCGAAGGGGGGTCGTCCGCCGCGGGTGTCGTCGTCATTCAGGCCCGTTCTGCAGCAATGAACACGATGGGAAACGCGTCCCCGCGCCTCTCGTCTGGCTGTGCAGGCAAGATCGTAACAGCCCGCTCGCCCTCCGCTCGCCGGGCGATGCAGAGACACCAAAACGACACATACCAACCAGCCGGTTGGTTATCTAGTCCGCGTGCAGATCGTACGTGTCACCGGAACGAATATTTCGAGACCATTTCGTTGCGGGGAGGGTATTCCGAATCTCTGTGGAAGATCGTCCGCCGGACTATCAAGCGCGAACACGGGTCGCCGTACTCGCTGGACGTGCCGACCTCAGTACGGCGTTGACTCGGCGCCCGGGCGGGACTCCGCCACGGCGACATCACGCTGCGCCTGACACGCGGCGGAAGCCCCCGGGCATGGTCCGCGGCGGCCACGCTGATAGCCCAGGCGGTGGCCGCGTCCATGCCCCGGCGCCGTCGAGCCGCTGCTCCGCGACTACCAGGGACTCAGCCGCGACTACGTGTGCCTCAGCGCCGTCACCGACGTGATCGCCGACACCGCTGTGGCTCCGGCACGGCGCCCAGTTGACGGCGGAACGTCCGCGGAGCACAGTGCGTCTGACCAGAAAGCGTTCGAACTGTCACAGCCTTTGTTGAAAGTGGAACTGATGCGCGATCACACCGAGCTCGGCCCCTACGAGATCGCCTACCTGTGCGGCGGTCCCGAGCGTGTCGCGATGACCGTGCTGGTCAGGTTGGCCGGAGACGGTCAGATCAGGGTCTCGCCGGATCGGCACCGGGTGTACGCGGAACGCCGCGAACCCCGCGACCCCGTCGAGACCGCCGCGCTGAAGGTCGTACCGAAGGTCGGCAGGGTGCTCGGCCGGACCGTGCTGATGATCGCGGCCTCCCCGGCGGTCGAGGAGGTCGGCCGGCGGCTTCGGGCCGAGCGGCTGCTGCCGGGCTCCCGCGTCCGGGCGCTGTGGCAGTGGGGCCGGGTCCGGCGGGCCCGGCGGCTGCGCCGTGCGCTGGACCGGGCGCTGTCGCTGGACGCCCTGTCCCGCGTCGCGGCCACCGGCGCCGCGGGCATCGCCGACCCCGAACTCCGGACGATCTTCGAAACCCACAAGTGGGAGCCACCGGTATCAATCGAGATCAGCATCCCGAAGCCGCGGGTCAACGATCCGCTTCCCGAAGTGCCCTACCGGTCCGGCCTGTACAGCGTGTACTCCGACTTCGGGGGTTTCTGAACCCAGACCCGCGGGGTTGAGCGGTCCGGCGGCGGGTCCCGAACCCGCTGCCCGCCGGTCCTGGCGGACGGCCTGGCACATCTTCTCCAGGGCGGTCTCGCGAGGATCGGACAGGTAGATCTCTTGGCGGCGACCTGCCGCTGGCCGAGCACGATCCTGGCGCGCGTGGCGGCGGCCACCAGGTGCCCAGGGCTGCCGCCGGCCCGGCATCGGTCGCATCGCCGCTGGTCAGCGCGGCCATGTAGCCGGCCGGGTCGTCATCAGGGATGAAGCCGAGCCTTGCCAGCCAGCGCTAAACGTCGTCATGCCGCCGCAGGCAGCATCGGCATCTCGTGCATCGTTCCCCGCCGCCCCGGCCTATTGCGGCTCACCTGCTTCGAGATTCGGCCTGCCAGGCCGTAAGCCACTCAGTGGCGTACTCGGTGGAGTCCTTGACGAGCTGTTCCAGCTCCGCATCATTGAGATCCATCTCAGAGATAAGCCCGAGGAGGAGGTAGATCTGGGCGCGCACCATGGTCACCTGATCAGCGCCGAACGGTGGCCTGCTAATCAGAGTTTTGTCCCCGAGCGCGTACCGAAGAACTCCCTCGGCAACACGTGGGTTCAACTCATGCGCGTCTTCCTCAAGACTGAGACGAAGGTCTGCGACGTACCGGATGATCTGCGGATGGGAAAAGGTGGGCGAGAACCTCCGGTGCGCCGCTTTGGCGAGTGCGCAGTACATCAAGAATAAGAACCCGAGGTCATCCTCGCGCTTGAGTTGCTCCTCGTACCGTTCCGCCCAGACATCGGGACCCTTGATGAGGAACGTGCGCAATGCCGCCACGTGCATATCGCTGAACGTGATGGAAGGACTATCCATCTCCTGCCTCCGGGCTGGTTATCGGCCCTTCAGGCGATATGTGCGTCCGCCTCGGCCCGTGCCTTGGCCAGGAAGGCTTCGAGTTCGGCCTCGCTGAGATCGGCGTCAGCGATCAAAGCCGCAAGCAGCAGGATCTTTGTGCCGAGAAGCGTCTCTCCATCGACGTTCTCGCTTATCGACCCCTTGCCCAAGGCGTGCAGGACGACCTGCTCGGCGACATCCGGATCGAGTTGCTCCGCCGCGACAGGATGGGCGGAGCGCTGATGGGCGATGAAGTCGATCACCTCGGCATTGTCGGCGATCTTGCCGTTGGTGATGAACCTGCGGTCAACGGCCTCGAAGAACGCCCCGGTCACCAGTGCGATATAGCCGGACTGTGCCTCTGGGGTGTCCAGTTGGTCCAGCAAACGTTCGTGCTCGTCCAAGCGACCCGCGAGTTGAGCGCGCAGGGCGGCAACCTGATCATCAGTTATCGGCATGCTCTCTCCGTCTGGAACTCATAAATTTTCGATATGTTTGCATCGCCCAGCCTGCGACTGTGAGCGTGACTATGATGGCGTTGCCTACGGTGTCCGCAGGATTCCCTACGTGAGTATCAGGCGCGTGCATGGTGGTATCGGTTCTGACTTCGGCGTGCCCTGTCGGCGGTGGTTTCGCCTGGAGGTCCTTCACGCCTTTGAGGACCTTGTGGGTAGCCTCAAATGCAGTATTGACGCGGTCGTAGTTCTCCCACCGGCCCCGTCGCCCGTCCTCCGGGTCGGGATTTCGATCGGCGGGATCGTCCTCAGGGGAGATCGGGTCGCCGCGGTCGGGAGTTCCGGCCGGAGTGCGGTCGGGTAGCCGGCGGTATTTGTTTGTTTCGTCGTCGGTTGTGGCCGGGGTTTCCGGTCGTCCCTCGGCATTCCTATCACGGTTCTCGACTCGGGTGCCGGGGTCTCTCCCGCCGACCTGGACGACCGGGGACGCCCAGCGGGTGACGCCTTCTTCCGCCTCCATTGGCCAGGTCATCCCGTTTCCGGGCGTGCCGGACTGTTCGGACGACTCGGCAGGTGTGAATTGCCCGTCTGCGGTCCGCTGCATGTCCCCTTCGGCGGGCGGCTGGACTTCCGAGGTGCCCTCTGGCTGCCCGGCGGGGACGAGCTCGTCTCAGCGACCAAGACCTGCCTCGTGGTCGAAGAGCACATCCAGGAAGACCATGGTTGTGCGGACGTCGTGCTCATCACGCTCACCTACCGGCAGCCCCGGGCCTTGCGGTACGAATACAAGCTCACGAACACGCGCGGGGCGGGCACGCTAGCCCCGGCGTGACCAGTTCGGTACCAACCTCCACCAGGTCAGGCAGCGCCAGAGCCATTCAAGAGGACCATATCGGGCTCGGCGTAGCCACAGCAGGCTGAAAGCGATCTCGATGACGAAGACTCCGGCGCCTACGGAGAGGGCCATTCCGTAGTCGGCTTCGCTCCCGATATGCAGGACGTGATCGGCCGCCAGGATCAGCAGCGTGGCGGCGACGTAACCCGTCAGTGCCATCCGTCCTACGGGCGCCAGCGCGCACAACGCCCGCCGCAGCCGTGTTCGCATGAGCAGCACGACCGCCGCAACGTAGGTCGCGGCCGTCGCCAGCCCCGCCACCGTCGCCGACCATGAGCCGGACTCCGCTTCCATGCCGACCTGCTGAGCATTCAGGGCGATGGCCAGGGCGGCGGTCAGGCCCAAGATGACGCGGATCCGGCTCGTCGGAAGCCTGAGCAGCTTCTCCGCGCCGTATCTCGCTGCCCCGAATCCCACCAGGAACAGCCCGGGAATGAGCATGCTGCCGCCGGCGGTCGACGCGGCCACCGCGGTGGCGACACCACCGAGGGCAAGGATGACGCGCCAGCCGGGCAGGAACGACGCGGGCAGCAGGACGACGATGCCGACAACGGCATACGTCAGCAGCACCTCGCGCGGTTGCAGCAGCCGGTGCAGCGCACCGAAGGGCATCAGAAACCCCAGCCTGGCCAGCATGACCAACCGCGGACTCCGCGTCCGCTCCCGGACCGCGTCCAGGAAAAGCCCGAAACTCAGGCCGAACAAGAACGAGAAGATCGGGAAGAACCGCTGGTGTAGGAGGGTCTCGTAACCCCAGTGCCCGAGACCGCCGGCCGGGCTCGAAGTCGGCATTCCCGTGATGCCCACGGTGTTCACCAAGGTGATGCCGAAGAGCGCGCATCCGCGGAGGACATCAACCTCGGTGATGCGCGCGGGCTTCGAGGGCCGGCCCACGAATTCCGTCGTGGACGCCTGCGAAGGTGTCGACACTGCCCAACTACATCACGACTCCCCGCCGGCACGCTGGAGAGCCGTTCGAGACCAAGACCGGCTGGCCCTTCACTCGCCGCCTACCGGCAGGTCGTCAGCGGGGACGCCGACGCGTTCGTCCCGCTGGACGAGGGCCTGGCGATCCTCAGCAGGCGCGCCGAGGACGCCCTCGGCTACGACGCCCTCATCCTCGACGAGTTGGTCCTGCGGCCGACCACCCACCTCGGCAAGGCCGCGTTGGTCGCCGAGCAGGCCGGCATGAGTCGGTCGGCTGGCGGCGGTCCGCGCCGATCATCAGCTTCGTGCCGCGCCGGCGGGACCTGCGGGTACGCGTGGGGTGGGATGTGGCGGGCGCGCAGCAGACCCGCTGTTCGACACGTTGAAAGCGCCGGGACAGCCGCCCGCCACCTCATGGAACACGGATACCTTGACTGCGACGGTGGCGTTGCCCTTCATCGGTTCCGAGGCGGAGAAACGCTTCGGCCGCACCGCCGTCTTCACGTCCGAGCTCACCGTCCTCAACGGACGCACCGGGGTCGGTCGCGCCGTCCACGCGTCAATTTCTCCGCCGCCTGGCCGAAATAACGCTGGCGGCGCGGCGCCGTGGGGCTGGCGGCGGGCGTGAATAATGTGGCCCGGAAGCATTCGTTCCGCGAGCAAGGGGGTTGTGTGTCGCTGCGCTGCTGCCTCTGTATCGGCGCCACCGAGATCAACATGCTCGGGCCTGGATTCGGGCGGAAGTGTGCTTCTGGGGGCGGCCCTCTGTTCGTTGTGCTCGGCGGCTGACGTCATGGAAGCGGCTCGGAATTGGGTGCCGGGGGACGTCGTGCTCGGCCTCTACGAGGTGCTGGATGTGGTGCACAGCGGCGGGATGGGCGTGGTGCACCGCGTGCGGCATCGCGGCTGGCAGGTGGACATGGCCGTCAAGACGCCGCGTCCGGAGTACGTCCAAGACCCGGAGGACCGCAGGCGCTTCGAAGCCGAGGCGGAGACGTGGGTCGGGCTCGGGCTGCACCCGCACACGGTCGGCTGCGCCTATGTCCGCACCATCGACGGGCTTCCCCGGGTGTTCGCGGAATGGGTCGACGGCGGCAGCCTGGCCCAGGCCGTGGACGGCGGGGAACTCTACGCGGGCGGCCCGGAGGCGGCGCTGGCCCGCGTCCTCGACATCGCCGTGCAGACGGCATGGGGGCTCGCGCATGCGCATGAGGCCGGGCTCGTCCACCAGGACGTCAAACCCGCGAACGTGATGCTGGAACCCGATGGCACGGCCAAGGTGACCGATTTCGGGCTGGCCAAGGCACGGGCGGAGACCGGCGGGACCGCCACGGACCTTCCGGCGTCGGTCAGCTTCGGCGGGATGACGCCCGCCTACTGCTCACCGGAGCAGGCGGCCGCGGCGGCCGGGGCCGGGGGAGTCCGGCTGACGGCGGCGACGGACGTGTGGTCGTGGGCGGTGAGCGTGCTGGAGATGTTCGCCGGGCGGCCGCCGACACGCCGCGGCCAGGAGGCCGGGGAGGCGATGGAGGCGCTCCTGCGGGAGGGCGGTGCGCGGGTGCCGGTCCCGCCGGCGGCGGCGGCGCTGCTGCGCCGGTGCTTCGCCGCGGACCCGGCGGCTCGCCCGGCCGGTTTCGGCGAGGTCGCGGCGGCGCTCATCGAGGTGTACCGCGAGGTCTGCGGCGCCCCCTACGAGCGGCCCGAGCCCAAGGCGGCGCGGCTGCTGTCGGACGGCCTGTCGAACCAGGCCCTCTCGCTGCTCGACCTCGGCCGGACCGAGGAGGCCGAGGAGCTGTGGCGGAGGGCGCTCGGCACCGACCCGCACCATTTGCCGTCGGTGTACAACTTCGGCCTGCACAGGTGGCGCACCGGCCGGGAGACCGGCGAAGAGCTCGTCGCGGACATCGAGGCGGCGCTGGCCGCCGACCGCGGGCGGGCCGGGAACGGCGCCTTCCTCCTCGGCGCCGTCCAGCTGGAGCGGCACGAAGACGAGCGCGCCGGGGAGCTGCTGCGCGAGGCGGTCGCCGCTGATCCGGCCTCGGCGGAGGCCGCCGGGGCGCTGGCCGAGTGGGAGCGCCGCCCGCCGCAGGTGCGTGCGGAGTATGACGGTCACAAGTCCGAGGACGTGTCGGCGGTCGCGGTCAGCGCGGACGGCGGCGTCGTCCTGTCCGGCGATCGCGCGGGACGGCTGCTGCTGTGGGAGCCGCGGCGGCGCACCCTGACCAGGAGCGGGGAGGCGGTCGCCGCCCTGGCGATGGACGATGCCGGGGCCTTCGGGGCCGCCGTCCGGGAGGGCGCCGTCGAGCTGTGGGATCTCCGGCGGGGCCGCCGGCTGCCGAGTCCGCTGCAGCCGCTCGGAGCCGTCGCCGTGGCGGTGAGCGGTGACGGCCGCTACGTGGCGGCGGGGTATTCGCACGGAGTGATCCAGGTGTGGCGGGTCGAGGGGATGCTCATCGTCGCCACCCTCCACGGCCATAGCGGGCCGGTCACCTCGCTGGCGCTCAGCCGGGACGGCCGCACGGCCCTGTCGGCGTCGTTCGGCGGGGATCATGACTGCACCGTCCGCGCATGGGACGTGGCCGGCGGAGAGTGCACCGGCATGCTGGTCGGGCCCGCCCGGGGAACGCTGCACGGCAGGCCGGTGCACGGCAGTCCTCTGGACGTCGGTGCCGTGTCCTCCGACGCCGGGCGCGCCGTGGTCGCCTGGTGGGAGGGACCGCTCACCGTGTGGGACGCGCGCCGGGGCGCCGTGGTCAGCGAGGTGCCGCACTCGTGGCGGCACGTCGAGGCCGTGGCGCCCGCCTCGGCGGCGCCGACCGTGGTGACCTTGGCGGACGGCGGCGGCGACGTGCAGGCGTGGGACGCGTCCACCGGCCGCTGCCTGCGCATCCTCGACCGGGACCTGCCGCGCGACGCCCGCTGGGCGCACGCCCTCGCCGTCAGCGCGGACGGGGGCGTCGCGGTGCTCGGCCTGATCGGAGGCCGCGTCGCCGTCCGGTCACTGCCGGCCGGCGGGTACCGGGCGCCCTGGTGCTACGCGCGGCCGCGGCGGGCGCCGGAACTGGCCCGCGCGGACGAGGCGTTCCGCGAGCTGATGGACCGCGCGGACGAGCTGGCGGGCCGGGAGCGGTTCCAGGCCGCGGCGGAGGCGCTGCGGTCCGCCCAGCGGATGCCCGGGTTCGACCGCCACCCGGCGCTGCGGGCGGCGTGGGCGCGGCTCGGCCGGCACGGCCGCAGGTCCACCCTGCTGAGCGCCTCGCCGCTCTACTCCTACGACGCGGACCAGGTGTTCACGCAGCCGCCGACCGTGGCGGTGCGGGAGGACGGCGCCGTCGCGGCGACCGGCCGGTGGACCGGTGAGGTGGACGTCTGGGACCTCGCCGCGGGCGAGCGGCTGCACACCTTCGACCGCGGCGAGGGCGGCAGTGCCAGGGAGATCCGGTTCGCGGTGGACGGCATGCTGCTCCTGGTGCTGACGTCTGCGGGCACCATCCGCCGGCTGAGCCTTGAAACAGGGCAGAAGCACCTGTTCACCGACGATTTCGGTGCCATCACCGCCTTCGCCGTGAATCCGCCGGGCGACCGGATCCTGATCGGCGACGTGACCGGCACACTGCGCCTGCGCGACCTGCCCGCGGGCGAGATCCTGCGCGCGTGGCCCGCCCACGGCGGCCAGGTCCACGCGGCGGCGCTCAGCCCCGACGGCCGTTACGCGGCCACGCTGGGAGCGAGCATCCGGAGGCGAACCGGTTCGGCGGCCCGTCCAACGAGAACGAGATCCACCTGTGGCGGCTGGGGGAGGACCGTCCCGTATGGACGCTGTCGTCGCGGACGTCCGGGGAGCGCCTCGACTTCAGCGCGGACGGCCGGACCCTCTTCGTCTCCCAGAGCTGGTTCGTCGGCGCGTGGGACGTGGGCACCGGCGAGCTCCGCTACTCCTTCACCAACCGGGCGCCGCGCGGCCCGTCGGACACCGACGTCGCCTTCGGCGCGGGGGGCCGCCTGGCGGCGACACCCGACCCGGAGATGCTGCGGATCTGGGAGACCGCCACCGGGGAGGTCGTCAGGACCCTGTCGATGCCGGAGACCCCGAACGTGTTCGCCCTCAGCGCCGACGGATCGTTCGCGGTCACCGGCGCCGACCGCGCCGTGCGGGTGTGGGACGTCCGCTCCGGGCGCTGCCTGCGCACCCTGGAAGGCCACCAGGGCATGCTCTACGGGGCGGCGCTCAGCCGGGACGGCACGCTGCTGGCCACCGTCGACCTGCACTCGGTCATGTGGGTGTGGGAGATGGCGTGGGACTTCGACTTCCCGTCCGAGGCCGGCGACTGACTGAGGCGGCGGGGCTCGCGCGGTGCGGTACATCCGCAGGTACCCGCCCTCACCGGTGACGGCGAAGTTCCATTGCGAAGTTAGGTGAGCCTAACCTAAGATTCGTGATCGGCAATCCCCGATGAACCCGGAAGGACACCCGTCCGCTATATGCACCTGGACCTCGACCTCGTCGACGAGCCGTACCGGCGCGCCTACGCCGAGAAGGTCGCGGGCGCGGAGCGGCTGCGCGTCCTCAACGCCTCCCGCGTCGCGGACGTCCGGTCCATCGCCCGGCGCTCGGCCCGCGTCACCCCGGTCGCCTAGAAGAGCAGGAGGCATGATGACGAACCCGTTCGACGACCAGGACGCCGAGTTCCGCGTCCTCGCCGACGCCGAGGGCCGGCACTCGCTGTGGCCGGCGTTCGCCGACGTCCCGGCCGGATGGACGACCGTGTTCGGGCCCGCGTCGCGGTCCGACTGCATCGGCTATGTCACCGCCAACTGGAAGGACATCCGCCCCCGCAGCCCGGCCGGCTGACCGCCGGCCGCCCGGCCCGGGCGGGCGGCGTCCCCCGCGCCGCCCGCCCTCCGGTTCCCCGCCTCCCGCCCGTCAGCCTTCCGGCAGCGACGGCCGGGCGGCGAAGAACTCGCCGATCATCTCGCTGGCGTAGGGCGGCCACTCGTGCCCGCCGCGCTGCTCGGTGCACAGCGCGACGAGGAGCGGCCCGGGCCCGGTGCCGACGCAGCCCTCCGGGCCGCCCGGGACCGGCCACGACAGCGCGCCGAGCCCGTCCACCCAGCGCCAGAACTCCATGACGACCTGGACGGGGATGAACGGGAAGTGGACGTCGGCGTCCATGTTCCCGCCGCCGGTGTAGGGGACGGACGGATCCCACGTCCCGTGGAACGCCAGCACCGACACCGGCTTCGACGGCGTGCACCCGATGGCGAGCGCGCCCGACACCACGGCGATCCCGGCGACCCGCTCGGCGCGCTCGCACGCGTAGCGGTAGGCCATCCCGCCGCCGTTGGAGAACCCGGTCATGAACACCCGGCGGCGGTCGGCGAGGCCCTGCCTCACCAGCGTGTCGATGAGCGCGTCGAGGAAGGCCATGTCGTCGATGCCCGCCCAGCGGGCGAACGAGCAGCAGGCCCCGGCGTTCCACGTGCCGAGGAACCCCTCGGGATAGGCGACGAGATAGCCCTGCTCGTCGGCGACCTCGTCGAGCCCGCTCTGCTTCCGGACGTACTCGGGGTCGTTCAGGCCGCCGTGCATGGCCACGATCAGCGGCAGCGGCCTCCCGGGCGCGGCGCCGGGCGGGACGTGCAGGAGGTAGGGGCGGTCCCAGCCGTCCATGGCGATGGTGTGCTTCGTCGTTCCCGGGGCGTCCTCGGACGCCCCGGCGGGCAGGGGGCGGGCGACGAGTGCGACGAGCAGCGCCGCGATCGTCGCCGCCCGCGCAGCGATCTTCATGGCGCCGTTCTAACGCCGCCGCGCCCCCGCGGCTACGCACCGGCGTGCGGAAAAGGCCGGTGTCTTTTTGTGGCGAGATGCGTAGTAAATGAATCTTCTACGATCCCGACCCGGAGCCAGCCTCCGCCGCCTCGGTGATCTCCGCGTCCGCCTCGCCCCGGGCCGCGTGCGCGTCGGTCTCGGCCTGCGCGCGCTCCGCGTTCGCGAGGTCGCGGTGCCCGGTGGCCAGGATCCCGATGCCGAGGACGACCACGCCCGCGCCGATGGCGAACGGGACGTGGATGTCGGTGTGCTCGACGAGCCGCCCCGCCGCGTAGGGGGCGAGGCCGCCGCCGATGAACCGGACGAACCCGTACGCGGCCGACGCGACCGGGCGCTCCACCGGCGAGACCGTCATGACGGCCTGCGTGGTCACCGTGTTGTTCACGCCGATGAAGATCCCCGCGACGACGACCGCGCCGACCAGCACCGTCCGCGAGTTCACGAAGACGGCGATGACCAGCACGTTCACCGCGAACAGCGCGAGGTTGCCGTACAGGGTGCGGGCCAGCCCGAACCGGCGCTGCAGCCAGGGCGCGCCGAACACCGCGAACACCGCGACGAGCAGCCCCCACCCGGTGAACACCAGGCCCAGCTTCATGGCGCTGAGCCCCATCGGGAACGGCGCGTACCCGAGGACGGTGAAAAAGCCCCAGTTGTAGCAGAGCGCCGTCAGGCTCATGACGAGCAGCCCGCGGTGCCGGAGCGCCTTGATCGGGTCGGCGATCGAGGTCCTGCGCGCCGGTCTCGGCTGCGGCTCGACCAGCACGGCGGTGGCCAGCAGCGCGATCGCCATCAGCGCGGCGACGCCGTAGAACGGGCCGCGCCAGCTGATGTCGCCGAGCACGCCGCCGAGCAGCGGCCCGACCGCGATGCCGAGCCCGAGCGCGGACTCGTAGGCGATGATCGCGCCGCCGAGCCC
Source organism: Actinomadura sp. (assembly GCF_044508335.1). Taxonomy (NCBI): domain Bacteria; kingdom Bacillati; phylum Actinomycetota; class Actinomycetes; order Streptosporangiales; family Thermomonosporaceae; genus Actinomadura; species Actinomadura sp. The sequence goes on along the minus strand of NZ_JBIQHY010000005.1, from coordinate 67,194 downwards.
GCCGCTCGCCGACGACACGATCACGGCGAGGGAGGTGGCGATGAACAGCGCGTTGCCGAGGCCCCAGCCGGCCCGGAAGCCGATGATCCCGGAGATGCTGCCGGACGTCCCGGCGAGGGCGCTGAACACCACGATCAGCGTCAGGCCGGCGATCAGCGTGCGCTTCGCGCCGATGCGGCTCGACACGAAGCCCGTCACCAGCATCGCGACCGCCGTCACCACCAGGTAGCTGGTGAACAGCAGCGTGACCTGGCTGGGGGAGGCGTTCAGATCCTCCGATATCGCGGGCAGGATCGGGTCGACGAGGCCGATGCCCATGAACGAGATGACGCAGGCGAAGGCTACGGCCCACACGGCCTTCGGCTGGCGGAACAGGCTCTGCGCCGCCCTGTCGTCGGTGACTGGTCTCATCCGTGCTCTCTGCGTTTCGGGTCTCCGGGGACGCCGAGGGCGGCGCCGGCCAGCCGGTCGAGCGCCGGCAGCGCGGCCGCGATCGCCTCCCGGTCGGCGGCGGGCAGCCCGGCGAGCAGCCCGGCCAGCCGCTTCGCCTGCGCCGCGCGCCGCCGCGCCAGCTCGGCGCGTCCCGCTTCGGTGATGTGCACCGCGACGACCCGGCGGTCACCGGGCAGCGCGCGGCGTTCGGCCATCCCCTCCCGCTCCAGCCGCGACACCAGCTGGGTCATCGCGGGCTGGGTGACGCCCTCGAACACGGCGAGCTCGGTCACCCGGCGGGGGCCGAAGCGCTCCAGCGTGGCCAGCGTCGACACGGTCGTCATCGACAGGTCGCGGGGCTGGGACAGCGCGCGCATCAGCGAGTACAGGCGCCCGAGGCCCGCGGCGAGCTCCAGCTCGTCGGCAGGGGACGGCGAATCCACGCGTTCCGGTGTATCACAGACTTATATGTTTGACAAGCTAAGTACTTTCCCGGCGGGACGCGCCGAGCCCCCGGCAGGGGGGAGGGCCCGGCCGGGGGCTCGTGTTCCGCGATGGTCCGTGGAGGTCAGTCCCTGCCGAGCGCCGCCAGCTCCTTCTCGATCGCGCGCTGGTGCGCCTCGGCGTCCTCGCGGGCCCGCCTGGGGCTCCAGCGCCCCGTCATGACGAAGATGAACGGCAGGAAGACGATCTGGCCGCCCAGGCAGACGTACCACCACGTCCGCCACTGGCCCGGGCCCTCCTCCGACGCCTTCTCGACCTCGGCGCCGTGCTCCTTCAGCACCTGCAGGTGCGGCTGCGCCTTCTGCACGGTCGCGAGGCCGGGGAGGCCGACCTCCTGCGCGGCGCGGGCCTGCAGCTCGGGCGGTGCCTGGCCCTCCGGGTACTTGCCCAGCTCGGCGAACAGCTGCGGGTGCTGGTTCACGATGGCCAGCGCCGGCGCCGCCTCCTCGGAGGCGACCTGCACCTCGTGCCCGTGCTCCACGAGCGGCGTCACCGACGTCACCACCACCGGGACGAAGGCCGCCGACCCCGCCACGACGAGCCGCAGGATCCACCCCCAGACGGCGAGCCCCGTCGCGGTGGCCGCCGGGTTGTGCTTCTCGACGGTCTCGGTGAAGCCCGCCATCCACGGTGGCGCGGCCGAGCTGCGGCGAGAAGTCCCGGATCAGCGCCGGGGTCGCGACGAGGACGATGCCCTCGATGAAGCTGAGCAGCGTGAACAGCGCGAGGAAGACGTGCCTGTCCGGCGAGTGCGGCAGCACCAGCACCAGCAGGCCGGCGACCAGCAGGCCGTACACGACGAGGTTCGCGCGGCCCCAGCGGTCGGCGAGCCCGGCGAGCAGCGAGGCGAACGCGCCGACCGCGTTGCCGACCACCGACAGCAGGATGAAGTAGGCGAACGACATCGAGTAGTGCGTCATGATCGACGTCGCGACCGCGTACTGGATGTAGAGCAGGTAGTACAGGACGATCGTGGTGGCGACCACGATCGCCAGATAGCCGTAGCGGCGCCCCGTCTCCGGGTAGCGCGGAAGGTCGCGGCGCCACAGCCGGGCGGCGGCGCCCGGTGCGGCGGCGCCCTCGGCGGCGGTGCCGGTGGTCGAGGAAACGGACATGCGGGGACTCCTCCGGGCGGTGTTCTCCCCCGAGAACCGGTCCTGAGCGGAGCGGCGAAGTGCGTCTTCACCGCCGGCCGTCCGGACACGTTAGACCCGCGAAGCATCAATGGCAATAACTCCAGACCATTGAAACCGACCAGTCGGTATGGTCTTATCTACGTGCCGAGACCTGCCCGGGAGCGGTGCGGGCCGGGACTTCGCCATGCGCGTCCGCCGCGCGTCCATCCCGGCATACCGCGCCATACCGACCGGACGGTAACAAGGCTTTGGACGGCCTGAGGAGAGACAGTGCGGGCATTCGAGGAGAGCGGCGTCCCCGGGCTCCCGCTGGACCGGTTCGGGGAGTTCTTCGCCCGCGTCCGCCCGGACGCGGGCCGCCCCCTGCGCGCTCGGCTGGTCGACGGCGGGCGGTCCAACCTCACCTACGAGGTGACCGACGGGCGCTGCTCCTGGATCGTCCGGCGGCCGCCGCTCGGCCACGTGCTCGCGACCGCCCACGACATGGCGCGCGAGCACCGGGTGATGACCGCGCTGGCCGGCACCGCCGTCCCCGTGCCGGAGACCTACGCCCTGTGCGAGGACCCGGACGTGATCGGCGCGCCCTTCTACGTCATGCAGATGGTCGAGGGCACCCCGTACCGGAGCGCCGCCGAGCTGGCGCCGCTCGGCCCGGACCGCGTCGCGCGGATCGCCGACCGGATGATCGACACGCTGGTCGAGCTGCACGCCATCGACCCCGCCGCCGTCGGCCTCGACGGCTTCGGCCGCCCCGAGGGATTCCTCGCCCGCCAGGTGCGGCGCTGGAAGAAGCAGCTGGACGCGTCGCGCAGCCGCGACCTCCCGGTCGCCGACGAGCTGCACGCGCTGCTGGCGGCGAACCTGCCGGCCCGGTCGGCGGCCGCGATCGTGCACGGCGACTACCGGCTCGACAACCTCCTCGTCGACTCGCGGGACCGCATCGCCGCCGTGCTCGACTGGGAGATGGCGACGCTCGGCGACCCGCTGACGGACCTGGCGCTGCTGCTGGTCTACATGGGGCGCGGGACCCCGGTTCCCGGCGCGCGCGACGCCTCCGCCGCGCCCGGCTTCCCCGCGCCGGACGAGGTGGTGGCCCGCTACGCCGAGCGCAGCGGCCGGGACCTGTCCGCCATCGGCTTCTACGTCGCGCTGGCCTGCTTCAAGCTCGCCGTGATCTCCGAGGGCATCCACTACCGCTACATCCACGGCCAGACGGTGGGGGAGGGGTTCGACTCGGTCGGCGCGGCCGTCGAGCCGCTGCTGCGCGCGGGCCTCGCCGCCCTGTCCGGCTGACGCGCTGGTCCACGGAAACGCCCGCAACGCATCGCTGCTGGTAGACCACGGTACCGCCATCGTGTGTGACGCATCACGGGCTGTGCGCGCTGTACAGGGTGAAGCCGGATCTCGCAGCGGTGCCGGCGGGCGCGGAGGGGAGCCCGCGCGTCACACCCGCGCCGGCGACCAGCCGGCGGGCTGGACGGTTCCGCGGCGCCGGGGCGGACGCCGCGGAACCGTCCCGTCCGCCGGCCTTCCTCCGGGCATTGCATACCAACCAGTCGGTATGTTGTCATCGAGGCGCGCGCCCGCGCGGGCGGGCGCCCGGACGGAGGTCATCCCGATGCGGACGTTCAGCGGCGTCGACGACTACGAGAAGGCCGTCGGAACCCACCTCGGCCACAGCGACTGGCACACGATCACGCAGGAGCAGGTGGACCTGTTCGCGGACGCGACCGGCGACCACCAGTGGATCCACGTCGACCGGGAGCGCGCCGCCGCCGGCCCGTTCGGCGGGACGATCGCGCACGGCTACCTCACGCTCTCGCTCATCCCGATGCTCGTCTCCCGGATCTACCGGGTCGAGGGCCTGCGGATGGGCGTCAACTACGGCGCGAACAAGGTGCGGTTCCCCGCGCCGGTCCCGGTCGGCTCGCGGGTCCGCGCGGGCGCCGAACTGCTGTCGCTGGACCGCGGGCCCTCCGGCGCCCGCGCCGCCGTCCGCGTGACGATCGAGCGCGAGGGCGGCGACAAACCCGTCTGCGTCGCCGAAATCCTCTCCGTCCTCGTCGGCTGATTGACGGCGGCCGGACCAGGAAATTATGGTGAACCGACCGGTCGGTATGTGCGGTGTCCCCGTGCCGCGCCGGCCTTTTCCCTCGCGTGTTCTCGGAGAAATGCCATGATCCCCAGCACGATGCAGGACTTCCCGCTGTCGGTCGCCGCGATCCTGCGGCACGGCGCGCGCGTCTACGGCGGCAGCGAGTGCGTCACCTGGACGGGCGGCGGCGCCCCGCGGCGGGCGACGTTCGCCGAGATCGCCCGCAACGCCGAGCGGCTGGCGTCCGCGCTGGCCAGGCTGGGCGTCCGCCGCGGCGACCGGGTGGCGACCTTCTGCTGGAACAACCAGGAGCACCTGGAGGCGTACTTCGCGGTGCCGGCCATGGGCGCGGTGCTGCACACCTTGAACATCCGGCTGTTCCCCGAGCAGCTCTCGCACATCGTCAACCACGCCGACGACCAGATCGTCATCGTCGACGACAGCCTCGTCCCGCTGCTGGCGCGGGTCGTGAAGGAACTCCCCGCCGTGGAGGCGTACGTCGTGGTGGGCGACGGCGACGCGTCGGCCCTGGAGGCCAACGACAACGGCGCCCCGGTCCTCCGCTACCACGATCTCCTCAACGCGGAGGAGCCCGGCTACGAGTGGCCCGACGTGGACGAGCGATCCGCCGCCTCCATGTGCTACACCAGCGGCACCACGGGCGACCCCAAGGGCGTGGTGTACTCGCACCGCTCCACCTTCCTGCACGCGATGGCCGTGCAGTCGGCGTCGATGGTGGGCATCACCGAGGCCGACCGCGTCCTGACCATCGTCCCGATGTTCCACGTCAACGCCTGGGGCCTGCCCTACGGCGCGTTCCTGTCCGGCGCGACGCTGCACATGCCGGGCCCGTTCATGCAGCCGGAGCACCTGACCGCGTTCATCGCCCAGGAGAGGAGCACGCTGGCCTCCGCCGTCCCCACCATCTGGAACGGCATCCTGGCCTACGGCGAGCAGCACGAGATCGACCTGTCGTCCCTGCGCTCCGGCACGTCCGGCGGCGCCGCCGCGCCCCGCTCCCTCCTGGAGCGGTTCGAGCAGCGCTACGGCCTGCGCATCATCCAGGGCTGGGGCATGACCGAGACCAGCCCTCTCGGCGGCATGGCCTTCCCGCCGCCCGGAGTGGAGCCGGGCACCGAGGAGGACATGGAGTGGCGGCTGAAGTCCGGCCGCGTCGCCGCGGGCGTGGAGATGCGCATCGTGGACGACTCCGGCGCCGAGCTCCCGTGGGACGGCGAGTCCGTCGGCGAGATCGAGGTCCGCGGCCCCTGGATCACCGGCTCCTACCACCGCGACCCGGCGCCGGAGAAGTTCGACGGCGGGTGGCTCCGCACCGGCGACATCGGCACCATCGACGGGCGCGGCTTCTTCCAGATCACCGACCGCGCGAAGGACGTCATCAAGTCCGGCGGCGAGTGGATCTCCTCCGTCGAACTGGAGAACCACCTGATGGCCCATCCCGCCGTGGCCGAGGCCGCCGTCATCGGCATCCCGGACCCGCGCTGGGACGAGCGCCCCCTCGCCTGCGTCGTCCTGCGCCCCGGCGCCACCGCGACCGCCGAGGAACTGGCCGCCTTCCTGGACGGCAAGGTCGCCCGCTGGCAGGTGCCCGAGTACTGGACCTTCATGGACGAGATCCCCAAGACGACCGTGGGCAAGTTCGACAAGAAGCCCCTGCGCGCCCACCACAAGAACGCGGCCTTGAAGATCGAGCACATAGCCCGCTGACACCGTGGTCGGCCGGCGCCGGCCGCCGGCCGACCACACCGATCCCCGCCCTCTTAGAGGTGACCCGCTCCCGCCCCTAGGACCAGATCCGGGCCACTCAGCTCTTCAAGCCGTTCAGGAACAGGTCTACGTAGTGTTCGCTGATCGCTTCGGTTTTCAGGGTGCCGCCGGGGCGGTACCAGACGCCGATCTGGTGGACGGTGCCGAAGAAGAAGTGGACGGCGATGTCGGCGGGGGTGGAGGTGCGGAAGGTGCCTTCGCGCTGGCCTTCTTCGACGAGGGCGCGGAAGCGCTCGTGGTAGCGGCGGCGTTCGGCCCGGACGGCTTCGCGGCGGTCGCGGGGCAGGAGGTGGGTGGAGCGGAAGAAGACGGTGAAGTCGTCGAGGTAGAGGAACGAGGTGTTGAGGACGTCGACGGCGGCGGCGCGGAGGCGCTCTTCGGCGGTGCCGGGGCCGTCGGCGATCTGCTCCAGGCGCGACATCTGCAGGCCGAGGAGCCGGTGGTAGATCTCGTACAGGAGGTCGTCCTTGGAGCCGAAGTAGTGGTACATGGCTCCTTTGGTGACGCCGGCGGCGTTCACGATCTCCTGGACCGAGGTGTTCTCGAAGCCCTTCTCGGCGAACATGCGGGTCGCCACGGCCAGCAGCCGGTCGGGCAGCGGCAGGTTTGCGGGCAGCCGGCCCACGGGCGCCTGCGTCATGACTCCACCTCCGTTCCGGGATTGCCCCCGGGGTCTCGCGCCGTCCCGGCCACGGCCGCCCGCAGATCGCCGACAGCCTACCGGCGACGCCGGGTGCTGCGCGGGGACCTGCGCATCGGCTGTTGACCGGGAGCGCCCGATGATTCTATCTTCGTGGAATCCGACCAGTCGGTATGTGCATTTCGGCCTCGGGGGATTCACGCTGTTTCATCGGCGAGGTGAGGCGTTATGTCCGGCTCCTCCAAGAATCTGGAACTACGAGACGTGACCGTCCGCTTCGCCGGGCTGGTCGCACTGGACGGCGTGTCGCTCGCCGCCCCGCAAGGCCGGGTCACCGGCGTGATCGGCCCGAACGGCGCCGGCAAGACCACGCTGTTCAACGTCGTGTGCGGATTCGTCCGGCCGGAGTCCGGCGAGGTCCGGTGGCGGGGGAGAGTACTTGGCCGACATCGGCCGCACGATCTGACCCGGCTCGGCATCGCCCGCACCCTGCAGGGGCTCGGGCTCTTCCCCGGCCTCACCGTGCTGGAGAACGTCATGGTCGGGGCCGACCGGCGGGCCAGGGCCGGGTTCTGGTCCGGGCTGCTCGCGCTGCCGCGCGCCGACCGGGACGAGGCCGCGCTGCGGGAGCGGGCGATGGCGCGGCTGGCGGAGCTGGGCGTCGCGGGTGAGGCGCAGCGGCTGCCCGGCCAGCTGCCCTACGGGGTGCAGAAGCGGGTGGCGCTCGCGCGGGCGCTGGTCGCCGAGCCCGAGCTGCTGCTGCTGGACGAGCCGGCCGCGGGGCTGTCGGCGGGGGAGATGGACGAGCTCGCCGAGCTGATCCGCGGGCTGCGCGGCGGCCCGGCGGTCGTGCTGGTCGAGCACCACATGGACCTCGTGATGAACGTCTGCGACCGGGTCGTCGTGCTGGACTTCGGCAGGGTCATCGCCGAGGGCGCGCCGGCGGACGTCCGCGACGACCCGGCCGTCCTCGACGCCTACCTGGGCGAGGAGGTCGCCGGTGCTTGAGGTGAAGGACCTCACGGTCCACTACGGGGCCGTCCGGGCGCTCGCCGGCGTCGAGCTCTCGGTGGACGAGGGGTCCCTGACCGCGGTGCTCGGAGCCAACGGGGCCGGGAAGACCACGCTGATGCGCGCGGTCTCCGGGCTGCTGCGGCCCCGGGCGGGGCGCGTCGAGCTGGACGGGAGGGACATCACCCGGCTGCCGGTCGAGGACATCGTCCGGCTGGGCGTCGCGCACGTCCCGCAGAGCGGCGGCGTCATCACCGAGCTGACCGTGGAGGACAACCTGCGGCTCGGCGGGCTGTGGCGGCGCGACCGGGCCGCGCTCGCGCGGCGGGTCGCCGAGATGTACGAGCTGTTCCCGGCGCTCGCGGAACGCCGGGCGAAGACCGCCGCGACGCTGTCCGGCGGGGAGCGGCAGATGCTCGCGCTGGCCCGCGCGCTCACCGGCGGGCCGCGGCTGCTGCTGGTGGACGAGCCGTCCCTCGGCCTCGCGCCGCGCGTGGTCGCCCAGCTGATGGCCGTGCTGCGGCGGCTGTGCGACGAGGACGGCCGCACCGTCCTGCTCGTCGAGCAGAACGCCCGCAGCGCGCTGTCCGTCGCCGACCGCGCGGTCGTGCTCGACCTCGGCGCGGTCGTGGCGGCGGAGAACGCCGCGACCCTCGCCGCCGACGACCGCCTCCGCCACGCATACCTGGGGTTCTGATGGTGCGCTTCATCAATCTCACGCTCGCCGGCATCACGTCTGGCATGGTCTTCGCGGCGGTGGCGCTCGCGCTGGTGCTGATCTGGCGGGCCACCCGGATCGTGAACTTCGCGCAGGGCGGCATGCTGATGTTCACGACGTTCCTGGCCTGGAGCGTCATCGACGGCGGCGGCTCCTACTGGCTCGCGCTGGGCGTCGCGCTGGCCTCCGGCCTCGTGCTCGGTGCCGTCCTCGAACGGGTCGTGGTCCGGCCGGTCGAGAACAAGCCGCCGCTGAACGCCGTGATCGTCACGCTGGGGCTGTACGTGCTGCTGCAGGCGGCGGCGGGCATGATCTGGGGCGACACGCCGCACTCCTACCCGCCCGCGTTCACGATCAGGGGGCTGGCGGTCGCCGGGACGCGGCTGCTGCTGTCGCCGTTCGACCTGTTCGTCATCGGCGCGGTCGCCGCGGTCATGGTGCTGCTGACGCTGCTGTTCGTCCGCACCGACCTCGGGCTGCGGCTGCGCGCGTCGGCGTTCGCCCCGGAGATCGCCCGGCTGCAGGGCGTCCGCGTCGGCCGGATGCTGACGCTCGGGTGGGCGCTCGCCGCCCTCGTCGGGTCGCTCGCCGGGGTGCTGATCGCGCCGTCGGTGTTCGTGGGGCCCGCCCAGTTCGACGCGATGCTCGTGTTCGGGTTCACCGCGGCGGTGATCGGCGGGCTGGACAGCCCGGCCGGCGCCGTCACCGGCGGGCTGCTGCTCGGCTGCGCGCTCAGCTACGTGTCCGGCTACGTCAGCACGGACCTGGTCACGTTCGGGGCGCTCGCCGCGCTCATCACCGTCCTGATGATCAGACCCAACGGCCTGTTCGCGGCGACCACGGGACGGAGGGTGTGACGCGGTGGACACCGTCCTGAACGCCCTGCGCCGGTCCACGCTGGCGCGGCACTCCGCCGGGGCCCTCGCGGCGATCGCCGCGCTGTACTTCCTGACGACCGCCGTCGGCCCCTACCGGGACCTGCAGATCGCGCAGGTCGCCTACCTCACCTGCGCCGTCGCGGGCCTCACCGTGCTGACCGGGCTCGGCGGGCAGATCTCCCTCGGGCACGGCGCCTTCATGGCGGTCGGCGCCTACACCGCCGCGCTCGTGATCGGGCACTGGGGCTGGCCGCTCGCCGCCGTCCTCGCGGCCGCGGCCGGCGTCACCGCCGTCACGGGAGTGCTGGTCGGCGCGGTCGCCGCCCGGCTGCACGGCCCCTACCTGGCCGGCGCCACCCTCGCGTTCGCGGTCGGGCTGCCCGGCCTCGCCAACTACGAGCCGCTCACCGACCTGCTCGGCGGGCAGAACGGGCTGACGCTCGTCCCGCCGATCCCGCCCGAGGCGCTCGGCGAGACGTTCCCGCTGGAGCGCTGGCAGGCGTGGATCTCCTGCCTCGGCGCGGTCATCACGCTGTTCCTGCTCGCCAACCTGACCCGCGGCCGGTTCGGCCGGACGCTGCGGGCCAGCCGCGACGACGAGATCGCCGCCGCGCTCAGCGGGGTCCGCGTCGCCCGGCTGCGGATCGCCGCGACCGTCGTGTCGGCGGCCTGCGCCGGCCTCGGCGGCGGGCTGCTCGCCGTGGTCGCGACGCTCGCCGCGCCGGGCGCGTTCCCGCTCACGCTGTCCCTGCAGCTGATCGCCGCGATCATCATCGGCGGCCTCGGCAGCCTCACCGGCGCCGTGTGGGGAGCGCTGATCCTGGTGTACGCGCCGACGTGGGCGTCCGACCTGTCGTCCTCGTCCGGCCTGTCGCACAACATCGCGTCGAACCTGCCCCTCGCCATCTACGGCCTCGTCCTCATCGTCGTGACGCTGGCCTTCCCGCGCGGTCTCCAGGGCGGACTGCGCGACCTCGGCGGCGCCGTGCGGCGCCGCGTGCGCACGAGGCGCGACCGGGCTCCCGGGCCGCGCGACCCCGCATCGACAGCCATTTCGGGGCCCACCACCACGCACCCAGGAGGAGCAGATGAAGCGATTGCGGACCAGGGCGATCGCCCTGATGACCGCGGCGACGCTGGCGGTCGCGGCGAGCGGCTGCGGAGGTGACGGCGGGGACGGCGGCTCGTCGAGCACGCCCGGCGTGACCGCCACCACCGTCACCATCGGCAGCCACCAGCCGCTGACCGGTCCGGCCGCGCCCGGCTACAGCGCCAACTCCGCGGCGTCCAAGGCGTTCTTCGACTACGTGAACGCCAACGGCGGCATCCACGGGCGGAAGATCGTCTACAAGTACGTGGACGACGCCTACAACCCGACCCAGACCGTCAGCGTCGTGCAGAAGCTCGTCCTCCAGGACAAGGTCTTCGCGATCTTCAACGGGCTGGGCACCCCGACGCACTCCAAGGTCGTCGACTACCTCAACGCGCAGCGGGTCCCCGACCTGTTCGTCGCGTCCGGCTGCGGCTGCTGGGACGAGCCGGAGAAGCACCCGCAGACGTTCGGCTGGCAGGTCGACTACATCCGCGAGGGCAAGATCCTCGGCGACTACATCAAGAAGAACTTCGCCGGCAAGAAGGTCGCCTACTTCTACCAGAACGACGACTTCGGGCAGGACGGGGTGAAGGGCCTCGACAAGTACGTCCCGAAGGACGACGTGGTGTCGCGGCAGTCGTACCAGCCGGGCAGCACCGACATCGGCGCGCAGGCGCAGGCGATCGCCCAGTCCAAGGCGGACGTCGTGGTGCTGTTCAGCATCCCCACCTACACCGCGCTGTTCCGGCTCGCCGCGCTGAAGCTGAACTACAAGCCGACGTTCGTCGTCAGCAACGTCGGGTCCGACCCGATCACCCTCACCGGGCTGCTGGAGAGCTTCGCCAAGCAGGGCGGCAGCGAGGTCAAGGGCAGCCCGCTCATCCAGGGCATGATCACCGACGGCTACCTCGCGCCGCCCGGCGACGAGTCCAACAGCTGGACGCAGCTGTTCAAGAAGGTCCACGACCAGTACATCCCGAAGCTGCCGTTCAACGGCAACATCGTCTACGGCATGTCGGTCGCCTACACCTTCGTCCAGGCGCTGGAGGCGGCGGGGAAGAACCCGACCCGCAAGAGCCTCGTCGAGGCGCTGGAGAAGTCGCACTTCACCGGTCCGGGCGTCGTCCCGTTCGCCTACAGCAAGGAGTCCCATGCCGGGTACACCGGCGCGGTGATCGGCAAGATCGACGGCGAGAACGTCGTGCCCGAGGGGCAGCCGATGACCACCGACGACGGTGACGGGCCGATCCAGCCCTACACGACACCGCAACCGCAGGCGCCCGCCAACGGCATCCCCTCGGCCGGCTGACGGGCACCGCCGCCGTCCCGCGCGCCCGCCCCACCGGCGCGGGGCGGCGGCGCCTCCCGCCGCCGGTCAGGCGCGGACGATCTCCGGGCCGGCGGCGGCGAGGTCCGCGGCGAGGTCGGTGTCCAGCCCGGTGTCGGTGATCAGCACGTCGATGTCGGACAGGTCGCCGAACCGCACCAGGTGGTCGTGCCCGATCTTGGTGCGGTCGGCGAGCAGCACCCGCCGCCGCGACGAGGCGATCATCGCTCGCTTCACCGCCGCCTCCGCCTGGTCGGACGTGGTCAGCCCGCGCTCGACCGAGCATCCGTTGGTCGCCATGAACGCCACGTCCACCCACAGGTCGGCCAGCGGCCGCAGCACCCAGTCGTCGACCGTGGCGAGCGTCCGGCCGCGCACCCGGCCGCCCAGGATGATCACGGTCAGGTTGGGGCGGGTGGCGAGCACCGACGCGTGCGGCGGCGAGTTCACGATCACGGTCAGCTCGCGGTCGGTGGGCAGCAGCTGGACGAACCTGGCCGTGGTCGTGCCCGCGTCCACGATGATCGACCCGTCGGCGGGCAGCTCCTCCAGCGCGGCCTTGGCGATGCGCTGCTTCTCCTCGGTCATCACCGCGTCCCGCGCCGCCAGCTCCGGCTCGAACCCGAGCCGCTCGACCGGCATCGCGCCGCCGTGCACCCGCCGCACCGTCCCGGCCCGCTCCAGGACGGTCAGGTCCCTGCGGATCGTCTCGGTCGTGACCGAGAACTCCTCGGCCAGCGCGACCACGTCCACCCGGCCCTTCGAGCGCGCCAGCGCAAGGATCGCCTGCTGTCGTTCCTCGGCGTACATGAGCGTCCCACCCGTCCCGCGTCAGCTCCGTCCGCGTTCATTGTGGCGGGTCCGGGCGATCTCCCGCGCCTCGGCCGGGCCGTCGGCGGCGAGGACGCGCTCGGCCAGGTCGGCGCACTCGGCGAAGGTGAACCGCAGCAGGGCGGCGCGGACGGCCGGCAGCGCGCGCGGCGACATCGACAGCCGGGTCACCCCGAGCCCCGCCAGCACCGGCGCCAGCAGCGGGTCGGCGGCGGCCTCCCCGCACACCCCGACCGACTTGCCGGCCGCGCCGCCCGCCTCCGCGCACCGGGCGATCAGGTCGAGCACCGCGGGCTGCCACGGGTCGAGCAGCTCCGGGAACCCGCTGTGCTGCCGGTCCGCGGCGAGCGCGTACTGGCTGAGGTCGTTCGTGCCGATGCTGAGGAACTGCGCCTCGCGCAGGATCCGCGCGGCCCGCAGCGCCGCGGACGGGACCTCGATCATCACCCCGGCGGCGGGCAGCCCGTGCGCGCGGGCGCGCGCCACGAACCCGTCCGCCTCCTCGGGGGTCGCCACCATCGGGGCCATCACCGCGACCCGCGCGGGCGTGCCCGCGGCGGCGCGGGCGATGGCCGCGAGCTGCGTCTCCAGGACGTCCGGGCGCTCCCGCGCGACGCGCAGGCCGCGCACGCCGAGCGCCGGGTTCGGCTCGTCCGGCAGGCGCAGGAACGGCAGCGGCTTGTCGGCGCCCGCGTCCAGCGTCCGGACGACGACCGTCCGGTCGCCGGCCGCCGCGAACGCCTTCGCGTAGGCCGCGGCCTGCTCGTCCAGGCCGGGTTCCTCGTACCGGCCGAGGAAGAGGAACTCGGTGCGGAACAGCCCGACGCCCGCGACGCCGGTCAGGTCGACGCCGTCCAGGTCGGCGGCGGAGCCGATGTTGACCATCAGGTCGACGCCGCGCCCGTCGGCGGTGCGGCCCGGGGCCGCGGGCGCGGACTCCTCGGCCGCCCGCCGCGCCGCGGCCGCGTTGACCTCCGCGGCCTCGGCCTCGGTGACGGGCGTCCGGACGGCGCCGCCGGTGCCGTCCACCGCGGCCAGGCCGCCGGAGGCCGCCGCGTCCAGGATCCCCCTGCAGCCCACGACGGCGGGCAGCCCGAGCGACCGGGCGAGGATCGCGGTGTGCCCGGTCGGCCCGCCGCGCTCGGTGACCAGCGCGAGGACGGCGGCCGTGTCGAGCGCGGCGGTGTCGGCGGGCGACAGGTCGTCCGCGACGAGGACGAACGGGCGGCCGGGGGAGGGCACGCCCGGCATCGGCCGGCCGAGCGCGGCGGCGACGGCGCGGCCGGACAGGTCGGCCAGGTCGGCGACCCGCTCGGCGAACCGGCCGCCCGCCGCCAGCAGCAGCCGCGCCTGCTCGTCGAACGCGCCGTGCAGCGCGTGCGCCGCGTCCGCGCCCTGCTCGACGCGGCCGCGGACGCCGGCGGCCAGCATCGGGTCGCCGGCGATCGCCGCCTGGGCCTGCAGGATGTCGCGGGCCTCGGGCGTCGGCGCGGCCAGCGCGCGCTCCTCCAGTTCGGCCTCGACCGCCTCCAGCGCCCGCAGCGCCAGGCGCGCCTCCTCCGCGGCGTCGGCGACGGGACGCGGCGGCGGAAGCTCGGGCGGCGGCGCCATCACCTCCACCGGGCCCGCCGCCGCCCCGGGGCTGACGCCGAGGCCCCGGAGCTCGGCGGCGGCCGGTTCACGCATGGTCGGGCTCCTCGGCGTCCAGGTCGCGGGAGAGCAGGTCGGCCAGCTCGTCCAGGACCTCGGCGGCGCCGTCCCCGTCGGCGGACAGCGTCACCTCCGTCCCCTGCGCGGCGCCGAGCGACAGGACGCCGAGGATGCTGCTCGCCGGGACGGGGGCGCGGTCCCCGACCCGGATGGACACCGGGACGGGCTGCTGCGCGGCGATGTGCACGAAGATCTTCGCGGGGCGGGCGTGCAGGCCCTGTGCGGAGCCGATGACGACGCTGCGTTCGGGCACGGCTGCCTCCTTCGGGGACGGGGGTCAGGGTTCGATCGTGACCTTGATGGCCGCGCCGCGGGTGACGAGGTCCAGGGCGTCGTGCAGGGCGTCGAGCGGGAGCCGGTGGGTGATGAGGTCCTCGACCGGGACCTGCCCGGAGCCGATGAGCTCCAGGGCGCGCGCGTTGTGCGCGGGGCTCGACCCGTTCGCGCCGACCAGCGACAGCTCCCGGTAGTGGACCCGGTTGGCGTCGACGGAGATCACCGGGTCGTCCTTCGGCAGGCCGCCGAACAGGCTGACCCGGCCGCCCGGCGCCATCAGCCGCTGCGCCTGCTCCTGCGCGGCGCCCGACGCGGCGGCGGTGATCGCGACGTCGGCGCCGCGCCCGCCGGTGCGGGCGAGGACCTCCTCGACGGCGTCGGTGACGCCGCCGTCGATCGCGGCGTCCGGCTTGACGAGCGCGGCGGCCTGGTGCAGCCGCTCGGCGTTGACCTCCACGAGGAACACCCGGGCGGCGCCGCGCGCCCGCGCGACCCGCACGTGCAGGCAGCCGACCGGGCCGGAGCCGAACACCACGACGTCGTCGCCCTCGCCGACCCGCGCCAGCTCCTGGCCGTTGAGGACGCAGGCGAGCGGCTCGGCCACCGACGCCTCGGCGAACGACACGCCGTCGGGGATGCGGTTCACCCCGTCCACCGCGAGGACCTTCGCCGGGACGATCATGTACTCGGCGAACGCGCCGTCGTAGTGGTACCCCATCGACTCCTGCGCGGTGCAGACCGTCATCCGGCCGCGGGCGCACTCCGAGCACGTCCCGTCCGGGATCGCGGCGATGACCTGGACGCGGTCGCCGCCCGCCCAGCCCTCGACGCCGTCGCCGGCCGCGACGACCTCGCCGGCGATCTCGTGCCCCATCACCCGCGGCGGGACGATGTGGTGGTGCCCGAAGCGGGAGATCTTGACGTCCGTCCCGCAGGTGGAGCAGTTCCGGACGCGGATCTTCAGCTCTCCGGGGCCGGGCTCGGGCTCCGGCGCGTCCTCCAGCCGGATGTCGCCGGGTGCATAGAAACGGGCGACCTTCATACGGTGTGTCCTTGTTCTGTCGGCTGCTTGGTATCTGTCGGTGCTTCCTGCGCCCGCGGGGCGAGCAGCGCGAGGACCTGCTCGGGCTCGGCGGCCTCGCGCAGCGCGCGGGCCCGGTCCGGGTCCATGAGGATCTCGGCGAGCTCGGCGAGGATCTCCATGTGCCCGCCGCCGCGCGCGGCGATCGCGATGCACACCGTGACCTCGTTGCCGTTCCAGTCCGCCCCGTCGGGGAACCGGACGACGGCGAGGGCGTCCCGGTGGATGAGGTCGCGGCCCTCGTTGGTGCCGTGCGGGATCGCCACGCCCTCGCCGAGGTAGGTGGAGATGGAGCGCTCCCGCTCCAGCATCGCGTCGATGTAGCCGGGCTCGACGGCGCCGATGTCCACCAGGACCTGCCCGCACAGCCTGACGGCGTGGTCGCGGCCGGTGGCGCGCGCGTCCAGCCGGATCGCCTCCCGGCTGAGCAGGCCGGCGGCCCGGTCAGACACCGACCTCACCGCCGTCCTTGATCGCCTTGACCAGGCGGTCGACGGCGGGGTCGCCGATGTAGACCTCGAAGGCGATCACCGGGATGTCGCCGGCGCCGCGCCGGGCCCGCTCGGCGAGCCCGGTGTGGGTGACGACCACGTCGGCGTCGCCGGGGATCGAGTCGACGGGCGTGTGCTCGACCGCCACGTCGTTCTTCTTCAGCTTCTTGCGCAGCTGGCCGGCGAGCATGACGCTGCTGCCCATGCCCGCGTCGCAGGCGATGACGACCTTGCGGATGTCCTTGCCGTTCATCGTGGATGTGCCTTCCATCGGACGGGTTGGTGGGTGACGAGCCGCGGCTCAGGAGGCGGCCGCCTCCTCCTTCGCGGTGCCGCCGGCCGCCTTCTTCGCGGCCGCCTTGTTCTCGGCCGTCCTGCTCTTGGCCTCCTCCAGCTCGTCCTCGGCGGCGGACTCCTCGTCCTTGGCCTCGGCGAGCCTGCCGAACCCGAGCAGCGCCGCGCCGACGCCGAAGGACACGGCCGCGGAGGCGAACAGGCCGGTGTAGACGCCGATCCAGTTTCCGACGCCGCGCGGCGTCTGGGCGAGGTAGGCGAAGATGCTGCCGGGGGACGGGGTGGCCACCAGCCCGACGCCGGTCGCGACGAAGATCGCCACGCCGGTCATGCCGCCGGCGATCGCGGCCAGGATCATCCGCGGCTTCATCAGGATGTACGGGAAGTAGATCTCGTGGATGCCGCCGAAGAAGTGGATGATGGTGGCCGCCGGGACGCTCGGGCGCAGCCGCCGCGGGCCGAAGAACCAGTAGGCGAGCAGGACGCCGAGGCCGGGCCCGGGGTTGGACTCCAGCATGAACAGCACCGACTTGCCGTGCTCGGCGGCCTGCTGCACGCCGAGCGGGCCGAGTACGCCGTGGTTGACGGCGTTGTTCAGGAAGAGCACCTTCGCGGGCTCGATCAGCAGCGAGGTGAGCGGCAGCACGTCGTGGTCGACGAGCCAGCTCACCCCGTCCCCGGCCCAGTCGGAGAAGGTGTTCATGATCGGGCCGATCACCGCATGGCCGGCGACCGCCATGGCGCCGCCGATGATGCCGGCGGAGAAGTTGTCCACCAGCATCTCGAACCCGGTCCGGACGCGCTCCTGGACGAGGCCGTCGAACAGCTTGATCAGGTACGCGGCGAGCGGACCCATGATCATCGCGCCGAGGAACATCGGCACGTCCGCGCCGACGACGATGCCGACGGTGGCGACGGCGCCGACCACCGCGCCGCGCTGGCCGTGCACCATCCGGCCGCCGGTGTAGCCGATCAGCAGCGGCAGCAGGAACTTGATCATCGGGTCGACCAGCTCGGCCAGGTCCTTGTTGGGCAGCCAGCCGGTCGGGATGAACAGCGCGGTGATGAGGCCCCAGGCGATGAAAGCGCCGATGTTGGGCATCACCATCCCGGCCATCTTGCCGCCGATGCGCTGGACGGTCGCCCGGAGCCCGCTCCCTGTGGGCTCCGGGGTGTACGTGGTGGCCATCTCGGGCCTCCTGTCGATCGGGGGTGGGTACTGGGGTTCGTCAGGTGAGGAGGGGCCGGGTGAGGTCCGGCCGGGGGTGGATCCGTACGATGTCGCGCCGGACGTCGGCCGCGCCCGGCATCCGGCTCGCCGGCATCCGCACGGCCGCGGCGCCCCAGGCGAGCGCCTCGGTGAGCGCGCGGGCCCCGCGGGCGCCGGCGGCGAGGAACCCGGCGAGCAGGGCGTCGCCCGCGCCGACCGTGCTGCGCGGGACGGCGACCGGGGCCTCGCCGGTGAGGACGCCGTCGTCGTCGACGAGCACCGCGCCCTCGGCGCCGAGGCTGACCAGGACGGCGCGGGCCCCCCGCGCCCGCAGCTCCCCGGCGGCCTCCACGACGTCGGCGACGGTGTCCACCGGCCCGCCGACGGCCTCGGCGAGCTCCTCGCGGTTCGGCTTGATCAGGTCGGGGCCGGCGGCGACGGCGGCGCGCAGCGCCGGGCCGCTGGAGTCGACCGCGACGCGGATGCCGTCCGGCGCGAACCGGCGGCACAGCGCGGCGTAGGTGTCGTCCGGGACGCCGGGCGGCAGGCTCCCGCAGCCGACCACCCAGCTCGCCCCGGCGGCCTCGGCCGCCACGACCGCGCCGATCTCGTCCAGCTCCGCGGCGGACAGCGGCCCGCCCGGCTCGTTGAGCTTGGTGTCGACGCCGCCCGGCTCGACGATCGTCACGTTGGACCGGGTGCGTCCCGCGACGCGGACGGCGCGCACCCGCATGGCCTCGGCGGTCAGCAGCCGGTGCAGCTGGTCGCCGTCGGCGCCGCCCACCGCGACCACGGCGGTGGACTCGACCCCGTTGGCGAGCAGTGCCCGGGACACGTTGACCCCCTTGCCGCCCGGGTCCAGCCGCGCCGACCGGGCGCGGATCACCGCGCCGCGGGTCAGCACGTCCACCTCGATCGTGCGGTCGAGGCTCGGGTTGAGCGTCACCGTCACGATCATGCGCGCGCCGTTCCCCGGTGCATGTGGCTTCCCTTCCGTTTGATTTTGTTTCCCTTTTATTTATGCCCGTTTGTCGCCGTCGTCAAGACCTGCCGCCGAGTTTTCGCAGGAGAGAACCGCATCGGCTCCTTCCGAAGCCGATGCGGCCATGTGGGAATCCCTCGCCGCCGCCTGTCGCTCTTATGAGGGTTCACCCGTCGGTGGACGCCGGCCCGGCCTCCGCTCCGCGTCCTCGCGGCGGCGCGGGAGGCGGCGCGGTGCCGGAAGGCCCGGGCGGGCGGTAGGGATGGGGGAAGTCGAGTGCACGTTCATGGTCGTCTCGTCCGAAGGTGGGGAGGATGATCGGGAGGGGGTGGAGCGATGCACGAGGCGGGAGAGGCGCCGTGATACGGGGCGGGTCGGCCGTGTCCGAGACGGGGGACGAGGACGGGGGGCGGGCGGGGTCGGCCGCGCGGGAGATCGTCACCGCGCTGGCCGTCCTGGTCGTGTACCTGGTGTTCACCCACGCGTTCAGCGGGGACCGGGCGGCCAGCGACGCGCACGGGCGGGCCCTGCTGGACTTCGAGCGGTGGGCCGGCCTCGACGTCGAGCGCCCGGCGAACGAGCTGCTCGTCCGGCACGGATGGCTGGGCGCGGCGGCCGCGTGGGAGTACGCGACGACGTACGTGATCGGCACCTTCGGGTTCCTGATCTGGCTGTGGTGGCGGCGGAACCCGGCCTACGAGTGGGCGCGGAACACGCTGATCCTGGTGACGCTGATCGCGATCTGCTGCTTCGCGGTCTGGCCCACGACGCCGCCGCGGCTGCTGCCGGGGGAGGGCTTCACCGATGTCATCGCGATGCACCACCCGCCGGCGACCTGGGGCAGCGAGGTCGTGTCCGCGGGCGCCAACCCCTACGCGGCCATGCCGAGCCTGCACATCGGGTGGGTCGCCTGGATCGGGGCGGCCGCCGTCCGGGCCCGCTGCCGCCCGTGGTTCGCCTGGCTGTGCGCCCTGCACCTGGTGGTGACCGGGCTGGTGATCGTCGCGACCGCCGCCCACTACGTCGTGGACATCCCCGGCGGGCTGCTGCTCATCCCGGCCGCGGCGGTCGCCGAGCGGGCGCGGGCCGGGCTGGTGCGCGGGCGCCGGCCGGCGGAGCCCGCGCGCCCCGGCAGGGAGCAGCGGATCGCCGCCGCCGACGCCTTCTTCCTGTACGTCGAGAGCCGCGATGTCCCGCAGGTGGTGGGCGGGGTCGCCGAGTTCGCCGGGCCCGGGCCGTCGGCCGAGCGGGTGCGCGCCCTGTTCGCCGAGCGGCTGCCCCGGCTGCCGCGGCTCACCCAGCGGGTCCGGCCCGGCGGCGCGTTCCGGCGGCCGCGCTGGGTGGAGGCCGGCGCCGTGGACCTGCGCCGGCACGTCCTGGAGGTGGACCTGCCGGCGGCCGGCGGGCGGCGCGCGCTGGACGCCCTCGTCGCCCGCCTCATCGCCGAACCGCTGGACCCCGGCCTCCCGCTGTGGCGGTTCTTCCTCGTCCGCCGCGGCCCCGCCGGTCCGGACGCCGTCGTGGTCCTGTTCCACCACGCCATCGCCGACGGGATCGGCGTCGTCGACATCCTGCGCGGGATCCTGGACCCCGCGCTCCCGGAGGCCGGCCCGGTGCGCGGCCCGGGCGGGCTGCGGCGCGCCGCCGCCGTCCTGCCCGGCCTGGTCCAGCTCGGCCTCGACGGCGCGGCCCGGACCGTGTCCGTCACCGGGGCGCTCGGCCCCGAGCGCGTCTTCGGCACCGCCACGCTGCCGCTCGACCGGGTCCGCGCGGTCGCCCGCGCCGGCGGGGCCCGGGTCACCGACGTGCTGCTCGCCCTGGTCGGCGAGGTCGTCGCGGACGTGCTGGAGGAGCGCGGCGAGCCGGCGGACGGCCGGCCGCTGCGCGCCGCCGTCCCGATGACGCTGCGCGCCCCCGAGCCGCCCGGCCGGGGCCGCACCGCCGTGCCCGGCAACCTGACCGCCGCGCTGCGGCTGGACGTGCCGGTCGGCCCGATGCCCGTCCGCGACCGGCTCGCGGCCGTGCACGCGGCGGCCGAGCGGCGCCGCCGGTCCGGCCGGGCGGTCGCCAGCACCGCCGCGATGCGGCTCATGGGCGCGCTGCCGCCGCCGCTGCACGCCCGCGTCGCCCGCGCCACCTACCGCGCGAGGTTCTTCGGTGGGATCGTTTCCAACATGCCGGGACCGCCGCTGCCGATGTCGCTCGCGGGCGCGCGGCTCGCGGACGTCCACCCGGTCCTGCCGCTCGCGGACGGCGTGCCGTTCGCCGTGGGCGCGCTCAGCTGGGACGGCGACCTGCACATCTCGGTGACCGCCGAGCCGGCGGTGCTCCCGGAGGGCGCCGCGTTCCCGGACGGGCTGCTGCGGGCGTTCGAGCGGCTGGCCGCCGCCGTCCGCGCGGACAGCGGTGCGGGCAGCGGCGCCGGCAGCGGGGCGCAGAGCGGGACGGTCTGATGGCGTGGTCCGTGGGCTTCGCCCTGCTCGCGGCGTTCCTGTTCGCCGCCGCGGCCGCGCTGCAGTACCGGGCCGCCCGGCGGGCGGTGCACGGCGGTTCGGACGCCGGCGCCGCGCAGGGGCTCATCCGGCGGCTGGTCCGCGACCCGGTGTGGCTGACCGGGTGGGGCGTGAACCTGGCCGGGTTCTGCACGCAGGCGATCGCGCTGCACTTCGGCTCGACCGCGATCGTCCAGCCGCTCCTGGTCAGCCAGCTGGTCTTCACCATCGCGCTCGGCACGGTCGGCACGGGGCGCCGCCCCGCGCGGATGGACCTGCTCGGCGGGGCGGCCGTGTCGGCGGGCCTCGCCGTGCTGTTCACAGTGCCGGGCGCGATCCCCCCGGAGGGCGAGCCGTCCCGCCCCCGGATCATCCTCGCCGGCCTGATCGCGGCGCCGCTCGTCGTCGTGCTGTCCCGCGCCGCGTGGCTGCGCGCCGGGCCGGTGCGGGCCGCGCTGCTCGGCGTCTGCGCGGGCCTGTTCTTCGCGGCCACCGCCGTGCTGATCAAGCTCACCACGGCCGACCTCGTCGACCGCGGCGTCGCGGCCACCGCGGTCGACTGGCCGGGCTACGCGCTCGCGGGCAGCACGCTGCTCGGGCTCATCCTGGAGCAGCGGGCGTTCGCCGCCGGGTCGCTGCCCGCCGCGATGACCGCGATGACGATGACCAACCCGATCGCCTCGTACCTGGTGGCCGCCTTCGCCTTCGAGACGCTGCCGCCCCGGACCGCCGCGGCGTTCACCGCCGTCTCGTTCAGCGCCGTGCTGCTCACCAGCGGGGTCGCGCTGCTCTCCCGGTCCGCGCACGCCGCGCGCGGACATGACGATCCCCACGCCGTCCCGTCGTTGTGAGGCGCTCGATGCGCCCGCCCGCCGCTTCGGCACCGTGGACGCTATCCGCGCTCGCCGCCCGCGTCGCCGTCCACCTCTGACGGCGCCCAGGGGGCAGGCGGCGGGGGGCAGGCGGCGGGGGTCAGGCGGTGCGGGCTTCGGCGCGGCCGGTGCGGACCAGCCAGCTGAGCATCAGCATGACGTCGAGCCGGCCGTCCAGGTCGGAGAACCGCCCGCCGGTCAGCTCGGCGATGCGGCGCAGCCGGTACCGGACGGTCTGCTCGTGGATGTGCAGCCGCTCCGCCGCGATCACCGCGTTGTCGCCGCACTCCAGGTAGGTCAGCAGCGTCTCGGCGAGCGGCTGCCGGCGCGCCGGCGCCAGCTCCAGCAGCGGCCCGAGGACGGTCCCGGCGGTCGCGCCGACAAGCTCGTCCGCGGCGTGTACGGCGAGCGCCGCGATGTGGTCGACGCACCGGACGGGGCCGTCGCACGGCAGCAGGCCCCGCTCGGCCAGCGTCAGCGCGTGCCGGGCCCAGCGCAGCGACACGGCCCCCCGCCCTACCGGCACGGTCGGGCCGAGCGCGGCGGTGCCGAGCCTGCGCAGCACCGGCCACAGCCGGTCCTGGCCGGGGCCCTCCGGGTCGGGCACCACGAGGAACGGGACCGGCGCGTCCCAGTCGGCGAGCACGGCGGGCGGCAGGATCCGCGCGCCGGGCGGCGCGCCGGCCGGCAGCGCGACCAGGGCGATGCTCTTCGGCAGCTCCCAGCGGGCCGCGACCGCCAGCTCGGCGATCGCCCCGGCCGCGGGCGGCGGCTCGGCGACCAGCAGGTCCCGCAGCCGATCGCGGCGCCGCTCCCGCTCGGTCGCCAGCTGCCCCTGCTGGCGGGCGTAGCCCTGCGCGGCGGCGTCGGCGACCCGCGCCAGCAGCATGAACAGCGAGTCGGTCAGCCGGCTGAGCGTCTCCCGCGACCAGCCGAGCCGGTAGGCGTCCTTGATGAACCGCCGGCAGGCGACCTGGCTGCTCACCCGCATCGCGTTCTGCAGCGCGGCGAGGCTGCGGCCCTGCCGGGCCTCCTCCTCGCCGAGCCGCATGTACAGCTCGGTCAGCTTGCGCGCGTCGGCGTTCGGGTGGTCGACGGAGTCGACGAAGAACGCGACGGTGTCGCCGACCGCGCGCTCCACCCGCCGGGCGTACTCGCCGCCGTCGTCGCCCGCGTACTCGGGGACCTGGTCGCGGATCTCCCGCTCCATCTCCTCGACGGCGGCCTGGAGGTGCTGCCGCAGCATCTCCGGCAGCTCGGCCGGCATCGGCCCCTGTGTCATCCGGTGTCCGTTCGCGCGTTCGGGGACGAATCCGCCTCACCATAGGCAAAGAAGGGAGCGCTGTCACCACTCGCCCCCCGCCCGCCGCGGGGCCGCGGTCAGGGCCGCGCGGGCTGCGGCGCGGCGGCCGGAGCGCCGGGGCGCCGCGCCGTCAGGCGGCGCCCGAGGCGCTGCGCCGGTCGTTCGACGTACCGGTGCGTGAGGGCCGCGGACACCAGGACGCCCGCGACCAGGACGGCGCCCCACGCCGCCCGGACGGGGACGGGCAGCCCCCAGGTGTCCTGCCCCGCCGCGTACCAGACCACCTGGACGACCAGCGGGTGCAGCAGGTAGACGGAGTAGCTGACCAGCCCCGACCACACCAGGAACCGGGGCATGCGGCGGTGCCGGAGCGCGAGGCCGGCGAGGAAGGTCAGCCACGCGGCGGCCACGGCGATGGACCAGTCCCGCCCGAGCGGGTTCGGGTTGGCGTACAGCGCCCAGGACGTCGGGGTGCGCATGCCGGCCACGATCGACAGGACCGGCACGACGGCGACCATCGCCATGGCCGGGCGGCGGGGGAGCCGCCCCTCCTGGATCGCGCGGACCGCCGTCCCGGCGAACATGGTGGCGATGATGCACAGGCTCTCGATCGCGCCGATCCGGCTGTTGAACAGGACCAGCGTGAGGGCGAGCGCCGCGACGAGCCCGACCCCGGCCCGGCGCGCCGCGCGCCGGCCGCTGAGCATCGCGGCCAGCCCGCCGGCCAGCAGCAGCGCGGCGGCGAGGATCGTCCCGCCCGGCCACCGGGAGGCCAGCAGCCCGGACGGCAGCGCCACGCCGAGGATCGCCGCGCCCACCCCGAAGCCGAGCGCGACGCGCGCGCTGGAGCGGTGCACGCCGGCGACGAACATCGCGGTGATGAGGAGGTAGAACACCATCTCGTAGGACAGCGTCCAGAGGACATTGACGGCGTTCGGCACGCCCAGCAGGTCCTGCAGCATCGTGAGGTGGGCGAGGGCGGACGCCCAGGGCCGGTCGCCGAGCGCGGCGGGCAGCCCGTAGGTCACCCCGGCCGCGCCGAGCGGCAGCGCCAGCCCCAGCGACACGGCCCAGGCCGGGTACAGCCGGAAGAAGCGCCCGGCCCAGAAGTGCCGGACGTTGCCGCGCCGCTGCAGCGAGAACGGCACGACGTAGCCGCTGACGAGGAAGAACACGAACACCCCGTACCGGCCGAAGTCGAACCAGGGGCTGGCCGTCCGCCGCACCTCGGGGAGCAGCACGTCCAGGGAGTGCTCGAACACCACCACCAGGGCCGCCAGGCCCCGCAACGCGTCCAGCCACCCCATCCGGGAGGCCCGCTCCGCGGGAGAACCGATCTTCGTCTGGACTGAAGGCAGGGTGTTCGTCGGCATCGCAGGCCACCATAGGGGCCGAACCGTTACCGTCTCTAACGGGCGAATGAGATTTCTGTGAGCTAGCGGCCCGGCGGCTGACGCACCGTGACGAGACGGGGACAGCCGCACGACCTGCCGGAGCAGGGGCGCGGGGACCGAAGCGGAAGGCCGCTCCGGCGGTGCCCGTGTGACCAATGACACACCAGGGGCGGACGGTTCAGCGGACGCCGACCACCCCGTACAGGACCGGACACTCGGCGAACGTCCCGCCGGCCAGCGGCACCACACCGGGCGGGAGCGGGCGGAACGGTCCCATCAGGCGCGCCACCTCCGCCCCGCCCCGCGGGTACAGCGGGACGCCGGTCGCCTCCCGGTAGCGCCGCGCGCCCTCGGCGACCGCGGCCGGCGCGAAGTCGGCGGTGAGATGCGAGACGACCAGGGCGCTGCCCGGCGGGGCCGCGGCCGCCAGGGAGGCGACGACGTCGGCGGCGCCGGGCAGGAAGTGCAGCACGGAGGAGAGCACCAGAGCCACCGGCTCCGCCGGGTCGATCAGCCGGCGCACCTCGGGGCTGCCCAGGACCGAGGCCGGGTCGCGGATGTCGGCGCGCAGCGCCGCGACGTTGCCGCCGTCGATCAGCAGCGCGCGGGCGTGGGCGATGACGAGCGGGTCGTGGTCGACGTAGACGACGCGGGTGCCGCCGATGCGGCGGGCGGCCATCTGGTGCAGGTTGTCGGACCGGGGCAGCCCGCAGCCGAGGTCGACGAACTGCCGGACGCCGCGCTCGGCCAGCAGCCGCACCGCGCCGGAGAGGAACGCGCGGGCGGCGTGCGCGGCCTCCGCCGACTGCGGGAGGACCTCCAGGATCCGGTGCGCGAGCCGGCGGTCGCAGGAGTAGTTGTCCTTCCCGCCGAGGAGGTAGTCCTGGACCCGCGCCGACCCCGGCCTGTGCAGGGCGAGCGGGGTCTCCGGCGCCCGTGACCCGGCCATGGTCATGTCGTTCACCTATCGCCTTCCCTGGGGCAGGAGTGCAATGGCTCCCTCCCGACGGTAGGCGGCGCGGCCGGGGGAGGCGCACCGGGGGCCGTCGATCGGCGGCGGGGGCCGGACCCCCGGTGGCCGCATCGGGCCAACCGGGTTTGGCGCCCGCCCGCCGCGGCGCGGACCTCCGGTGACGCGTATCAGGAACGCGGCAGGCGAACGGAGGGTCGCCGCCCGCTCACCGCTCCGTGCGGACACCGGCGCTCAATGGCCGCTTCCGGCCATGACACGGACCTGACCGAAGCGGTCGATCCGTTGTGGAGAGGCCCGGTTCAGGAACCCTGCCCGGGTTCCCGCCACATGAGCCAGACCGGCGGGCAGCCCCGGCCCGGCAGCGCCAGCTCCCGGGTCACCCGGAACCCGAACCGCTCGTAGTAGGGGACGTTCCGCTCCTTCGAGCTTTCGAGGTAGGCGGGCAGCCCCGCGGCGTCGCAGCGGTCCAGCCGGGAGCGCAGCAGCGCGCCGCCGAGGCCGCCGCCCTGCGCCGGCGGGTCGGTGCCGAGCACCGCCAGGTACCAGTGCGGCTCCCGCGGATGGTGCCGCTCGATCTCGCCCAGCGTGCGCAGCGTGATCGGCACCCGGGTGCCGAGGATCCGCAGCAGCGGCAGCGCCTGCGCCGCCTGCAGCCGGACCGGCACCCGCCAGTGGCCGGGCGGGTCCCACAGCGCCGCCGCCTCGGTGCCGCCGTCCCGCCCGGTCGCCTCCGTCGCGCCGTGCCGCAGGTGCACCCGCCGCAGCAGGACGCCGAAAAGCCCGGTCAGCCGGCGCACCCGGGACGCGTCGTCCGGCAGCAGCCAGCGCCAGACCGGGTCGTCGTCGAAGGCGCGGCCGAGGAGCGCCGCGATCGCGTCGGCGTCGGCGTCGGCCGCGGTGCGGACCAGCGGGGACGGCTGCGAGGGGGATGTCATGGCGCGGCCTCCTGGTGGGACGCGCCGATCCTCACCGCGCGGGCGGCCCCGCGTCAAGGAGCCGGATCACACGGGCGGGATCACGTGCAGCGGCGGCGCCGCTCGCGCCACCGGGTCAGCTCCTCCAGGACGAGGGAGACGCCCGCCCCCACCAGCCAGGTGTCCTTGGCGAGCGCGATGCCCTCCTGGGTCGGGCGGAGGCTGCCCTCCTGCCGCATGCCCGGCAGCCGCAGGTAGAGACCGGTCAGCCCGGCGGAGAACGCGGTCAGCGCCGCGCCGGCGAGCAGCGAGGGCACGAACGGCGCCAGCAGCGCGCCGCCGATCGCGACCTCGGCCCTGCCGAGGTTGCGGGTGAAGGTCCGCGCGTCCTGCGACTCCAGGAACGGGTAGGCGGTCTTCGCCATGCCGTGGGTCGCCTCGGCCGACTCGTCCAGGGCCTGGAGCTTCGACAGGCCCGAGTTCAGGACGAAGGCCCCCACCGCCAGCCGGATCGGGATCTGGTGAGGACGAGCAAGAATGCGCATGGTTCCCCATTGAAGATCGGGATGTTCGGGCGCAGGCATCATTCCCGCCGTCCGCCGCCTACACCTGGGCCCGGGTCAAGTCTCGGGCTGCCGGGGCCGCCTACTTGCGCAGGTAGACGCGGGTCGTGGTGCCGTCCGGGCCGGTGTGGACGCGGACGAGGTCGGCGAGGTGGTGGACCAGCAGGATGCCGCGCCCGCCGTACGGGCTCATCCTCGCGGGGAGCCGGCCGGCGAGCGGGTCGGTGATCGTCCCGGCGTCGCGGATCTCCCCGACGACCTGGCCGTCCTCGGACCAGAACCGGAGGGTGCCGGCCCCGCCGCCGTGCAGGCAGGAGTTGGCGGCCAGCTCGCTCACGGCGAGCTCCATGTCCCCCGCGGCGTCGCCGTCCAGGCCGAAGTGCGCCGCCCAGCGGCACGCGAACTCGCGGACGAGGGGGAGCGCGTCCAGGTCGAAGCTCATCGAGACCGCGCCCGCCGGTTCGGGCAGCGGCCGGTTGTAGGCGCGGATCACCCGGTGGGGCGCGTAGTCGGCGCTGGCCCGCTCGCCGTCCCGGTCGATCACGACCGGGTGGGTGGCGCGCGCGTCGGCGAGCGCGACGGCGTCCAGCCCGGTCTCGTCGTAGGGGCACAGGATCGACGCGCCGCGGCCGGCGAACGCCAGGTTGATCAGCGCCTCGTGCTGGGCGCACGCGGGGTACTCGGCGGCGGTGCGGCCGGGCCAGATCGGCTCGCCGATGATCCGCACCCGCGCGCCGGCGTGCCGGTCGGCGAAGTCGCGCAGGACGCCGGGGATGATCCGGCCGGGGTTGCGTCCCGCCTCGGCCATGTCGAGCCAGGCGACCTCGCGGGACGTCTCGCCCAGCGCGTCGCGCAGCAGCCCCAGGCGCGGGGCCGGGACCGCGACGGCGACCGGTTCGCCCGCCGCGCGCCCGCCGCGGACGAACGGGACGGTGCCGGCGAGGTACTCCGCGTCGTCCCGGTAGAAGAGGGCGGGGTGGTGGAACGGCCCCCGTGTCGTCACGCCCGGTGCGCCGGGCCCGGGACTCATCGTGAGGTCGCTCCGTCCGAACTCGCTGTGCGCACCCGCATCGGTCGAGGGTACGCGCCCGCGGGGCGGCCGTGCCGCCGGCCATGGCCCCGCGGTCCCCCGGATGCCGCCGGTGACCGGTCCAGACCCAGAGGTACCCGCGGCTGACCGGGGAAAACGGGCGAAATGTGCAAAGTTTGCTTTCCGAACCGGCGGGAGGCCGGGCGGCTCAGCGGTCCGGCAGCAGCGCGGCGTCGACCACGTCGGCCAGCCGGCCGCGCCTGCGGTAGGCGGCGCGCTGCCGCTCGGCCCCCGTCCCGCCGGTGAGCAGCCGCCGGACGCCGCGGGTGACGAAGCCGGCGTCGCCGGCGTCGCCGAGCGCGGGCAGCGCGTGCGCCAGCAGGTCGCCGGCCAGTTCCCGGAAGCCCGCCGGGCGGCCGGTGCGCAGGTCCACGCCCCGGCCCGCGAGCCCGTCCCGGGCCGCCAGCCAGTACGCGGCGCGCAGCATCTCCTGCGGCGGGTCGGGCGCCGGCTCCCCGGCGTCCACCGCGCGGGACGACACCCGCACCAGCGCCCGCACCAGCGCGGCGAGGACGGCCGCGTCGCCGGCGGTGGGCGCGACGTCGGCGAGCCGGACCTCCACCGTGGGCAGCCGCGCCGACGGCCGGACGTCCCAGAAGATCGTGCCGGTGTCCATGAGCGCGCCGCAGCCGAGCAGCGTCCCGACGAGGTCGTCGTAGTGGGCGGCCGACGCGAAGAACGGCGGCGGGCCCGCCACCGGCCACCGCGCCCACGCCATCGCGCGCCAGCAGGCGTGCCCGGTGTCGCGCCCCGCCCAGTACGGGGAGTTCGCCGTCAGCGCGAGCAGCACCGGCAGCCACGGCCGCAGGTGGTTGCCGACCTGGACGGCGTGCTCCCGGTCGGGCATCTCGACGTGGACGTGGCACGAGCAGATGCTCTGCTCGTCGTCCAGGGCCCGGTAGACCGCGAGGCTCTCGGCGTAGCGGGGACCGGTGCCGATCGGGGCGGGCACCACCTCGCCCAGCACGGGCGTGCCCGTGGCCGCGAGCCGGACGCCCTCCGCCGCGGCGGCGGCCGCCATCGCCGCCCGCATCGCCCGGATCTGCTCGCGGAGCTTGTCGAGGTCGTCGCACGGCGAGGTCTTCGCCTCGGCGAGGAACGCGACCAGCTCCGTGGAGGCCCGCTCGCCCAGCGCCGCGCCCGCCCGCCGCACGACGGCGGGGGCGCGGGGGACGACCTCCCGGGAGACGGGATCGACGACGAAGTACTCTTCCTCGACTCCGAATCGCAGGGTCGTCCACCACCTCGGGTTCGGGCGACGCGGCGGGCGGAGTCCGCCTCGCCGTTCCCCTCGACGGTACGTGGCCGCCGCCGCGAGCGCATCTGCCGGTCCGCCCGTAAACGGCGGTAAGGGATCTTCTTGACGTTCTTTTGACCCGCCGCCCGGCGGGCAGAGTCCCGGGAGGAGAGGCGGACGTGGGAACGAGGTGGCCCCCATGACCGGATCGACCGTCGTCGGCGTGCTCGTCCTGCTGCTCGCCGTCGCCGTCTTCTTCCTGGTGGGGCTGTTCTATCTCGGGGACAAGCGGAAGGGCCCGCCCAACGGCTCGGACAGGGGCCGTTGAGGCGGACCCTCGGCGCCTCCGGGTGGACGCGGCGCACGCGTCCCGGCGGTGCTAGCGGCCGGGGCCGGCGTCCACGAAGTACATGCACAGGGCGATGACGTGGGTGACCACGACCACGCCCATGCTGACGAAGAACAGCATCTTCGCCGGGGCGTGCGGGAAGACCCTCCCCGGCGTCAGATCGCCCCGCTCGCGGAGCCGCTCGGCGATCCGCTCCTCGATGGGAGGACGGCCGAACACCGCCGCCGCCCTCTAGGCCCGCGGGTCGTCGACGATGACGTCCGTCATGATGTCGACGGCCAGCGCGACGATTCCGCCGATCGCGATCAGCGCGGCGCCCACCCCGAAGACGGTCCAGTTCGGGCCGAGGGTGAGGCCGACGCCGCCGACGACGAAGCCGGCGAAGATGATGGTCACGGCGACCCAGGACTTCGGGCGCCCGGCGTGGCTGCCAGTCGACATGTGGTGGTCTACCTCTGCGCGGTTCCGGTGGGGCTGTACGAGGCCGAACTCTAGCAACGCCCCTAGACAGAGGGCTCTCCGGGGTGCCCCGCGGACCGTCCCGGGGATCTTCCGGGCGGGGGAGGCGTCAGACGAACGCTCCCATTCCGGTCGCCGCGCGGCCGACGATCAGCGTGTTGATCTCCCGCGTGCCCTCGTAGGAGTACAGCGCCTCGGAGTCGGCGACGAAGCGGCCGATGCCGTAGTCGAGGACGATCCCGTTGCCCGCCATCAGCTCGCGCGCCCAGCCGACGACCTCCCGCATCCGGGTGGTGCAGTACGCCTTGGCGAGCGCCGAGTGCTCGTCGCGGTACAGGCCGCCGTCCTGGAGCTGGGCCAGCCGCACCACCATGCCGAGGCAGGCGGTCGCGTTGCCCAGCATCTTGACCAGCAGGTCCTGCACGAGCTGGAACTTCGCGATCGGCCGCCCGAACTGCCGCCGCTCCACCGCGTAGTCGCGGGCGATCTCGTACGCGGCCAGCATCACGCCGACGGCCTGCCAGGCGACGCCGCTGCGGGTCCGGCGCAGGATCGCGGCGGTGTCCTTGAAGCCGTTCGCCCCGGCGAGGCGGTCCGCTTCGGGGACGCGGCAGTCCCGCAGCTCGATGTCGGCGTTCTGGACGGTCCGCAGCGCGATCTTGTGCTCGATCGGGGTGGCGGTGAAACCGGGCGTGCCCTTGGCGACGACGAACCCCTTGACCTGGTCGTCCGCCTCGTCCCGCGCCCACACGACGGTGCAGTCGGCGAACGTGGCGTTGCCGATCCAGCGCTTGGCGCCGTTCAGCACCCAGTGGTCTCCGTCGCGGCGCGCGGTGGTGCGCAGGCCGAGCGCGACGTCCGACCCGCCCTCCGGCTCGGTGAGCGCGAACGCGCCGATCTTCTCCATCCGCCCCATCGCGGGCAGCCACCGCTCGCGCTGCTCCGGCGAGCCGCACCGGCCGATGCTGCCCATCGCGAGGCCGGTGTGCACGCCGAAGAACGTCGCCATGGACGGGTCGACGCGCGCCATGTCCATCGCCAGGAAGCCGGTCAGCAGGCTGCTCGGCTTCTCCCCGGGGCACTCGTCGTGGGCGAGCCCGGCGATGCCGAGCTCCCCGTACTGCGGGATCAGGTGGAACGGGAACTCGGCGCGCCCCCAGCAGTCGTTCGCGATCGGCGCGACCTTCGACTCCAGGAAGCCGCGCACCCGCTCGACGATCTCCTTCTCGCGCTCGTCGAGGAGTTCCTGCATGTGGTAGAGGTCGCCGGGGAGCGGATCCAAGGCCATGGGGCTGCTCTTCCCGGACGCCGCGCCGCTAACCGGCGGACGGGCCGCCCGCCGCGCGTTCCGGACGGCGCGCGTTCTGTCCAGTGGGACCCGCTTCAGGGCGGCTTTCGGTCGCTCACCTACGATCCAGGGCATGACGGTGCCGCCTGAGGAACTCGAACTGGCCGCCGCCTTCCCCCCGGCCGAGCGCGACCGGTGGCGGGAGATGGTGAAGGGGGTGCTGCGCAAGTCCGGCGCGGCGACCGACGACACCCCCCTTGAGGAGATCGAGGGTCTGCTGACCCGCACGTCGTACGACGGGGTGCCGATCGCGGCGCTCTACACCCGCGACGACGCCCCGCCGGGCCGTCCCGGCCTCGCCCCCTGCGTCCGCGAGGTCCGCCCGGACGGGGAGGGCATCGCCGGATGGGACGTCCGGCAGCGGCACGCCCACCCCGACCCCGCCGCCGCCCGCGAGGCGATCCTCGCCGACCTGGAGAACGGCGCCACCTCCGTCTGGCTGCGGCTCGGCGAGGGCGGCCTCCCGGTCGCCGGCCTCGCGGACGCGCTGCGCGGCGTCCTGCTCGACCTCGCACCCGTCGTGCTGGACGCCGGGGCGGCGACGGCCGAGGCGGCGGACGCGTTCCTCGCACTGGTCACCGAACGCGGGAACGCCGCGGACGCGTCGGGGAACCTCGGCGCCGACCCGCTCGGCCTCCAGGCCCGGACCGGCGCCGCCGGGCCGCTCGACGGCGCGGCCGCGCTGGCCGTCCGGTGCGCCCGCGAGTTCCCGGGGCTGCGCGCGGTCACCGCCGACGGCACCCCGTACCACGACGCGGGCGGCGCCGACGCCGAGGAGCTGGGCGCGGCCGCCGCCGCCGGGGTCGCCTACCTGCGCGCCCTCACCGGCGCGGGGCTGAGCGTGGACGAGGCGTTCGGGCAGATCGAGTTCCGCCTCGCCGTCAACGCCGACCAGTTCTCCTCGATCGCCAAGCTCCGCGCGATGCGCCGGCTGTGGACGCGGATCGCCGAGGTCAGCGGCGCCGCGGACGGGACGGCCGCCCGGATCCACGCGGTCACCTCGTCGGCGATGATGACGCGCCGCGACCCGTGGGTGAACATGCTCCGCACCACCATCGCCGCGTTCGCGGCCGGGGTCGGCGGCGCCGACGCGGTCACCGTCCAGCCGTTCGACGCCCGCCTCGGGCTGCCGGACGACTTCGCCCGCCGCATCGCCCGCAACACCCAGACCCTGCTGCTGGAGGAGTCGAGCCTCGCCCGCGTCGTCGACCCGGCCGGCGGCTCCTGGTACGCCGAGAGCCTCACCGAGGGCCTCGCCCGGGCCGCATGGGACTGGTTCACCGAGATCGAGCGGGCCGGCGGCCTCGGCGCCGCTCTGCGCTCCGGCCTCGTCGCCGACCGGATCGCCGCGACCTGGGCGCGGCGGCGCGCGGACATCGCCCGGCGCAAGGCCCCGCTCACCGGCGTCAGCGAGTTCCCCGACCTCGCCGAGAAGCTCCCCGAGCGCGACCCCGCGCCGGCCCCGCCCGGCGGCGGCCTCCCGGTCGTCACGTACGCGCAGGACTTCGAGGCGCTGCGGGACCGCTCCGACGCGCACCTGGACGCGACCGGTGCGCGTCCCAGGGTGTTCCTGGCGACGCTCGGCCCCGCCGCCGTCCACACGGCGCGCGCGTCGTTCGCCGCCAACCTCTTCCAGGCGGGCGGCGTCGAGACGGTCGCCGGGCCGCCCGAGGAGTTCGGGACGTCCGGTACGAGCGTCGCCTGCATCTGCTCCAGCGACCGGCTGTACGAGGAGCGGGCCGCGGACGCCGCGCGGATTCTGCGCGAGGCGGGCGCGGTGAAGGTGTGGCTCGCGGGTAAGGGAACCTACGAGGGGGTCGACGCCAACGTGTACGCCGGATGCGACGCGATCGGGGTCCTGGAGACCACCCTCCGTGATCTGGGAGTGAACGAATGATCCCCGACTTCACCGAGATCGAGCTCGGCGCCGCGCCCCCCGCCGACGAGGCCGCCAAGCGGTGGCGCGCCGCCGTCGCCGACGCCACCGGCAAGGACCCGGAGGCCCAGACCTGGGAGACGCCGGAGGGCATCGGCGTCAAGCCCCTCTACACCGCCGACGACCTGGCCGGGGTCGACTTCCTCGACACCCTCCCGGGCATCCCGCCCTACCTGCGCGGCCCCTACCCGGCGATGTACGCCACCCGGCCGTGGACGATCCGGCAGTACGCCGGCTTCTCCACCGCCGAGGAGTCCAACGCCTTCTACCGGCGCAACCTCGCGGCCGGGCAGAAGGGCCTGTCGGTCGCGTTCGACCTCGCGACCCACCGCGGCTACGACTCCGACCACCCGCGCGTCGCCGGCGACGTCGGCATGGCGGGCGTCGCGATCGACTCCATCTACGACATGCGCCAGCTGTTCGACGGCATCCCGCTCGACCGGATGAGCGTGTCGATGACCATGAACGGCGCCGTCCTGCCCGTCCTGGCCCTCTACATCGCCGCGGCCGAGGAGCAGGGGGTGAAGCCCGAGGCGCTGGCGGGGACCATCCAGAACGACATCCTCAAGGAGTTCATGGTCCGCAACACCTACATCTACCCGCCGCAGCCGTCGATGCGGATCATCTCCGACATCTTCGCGTACACCTCGCAGCGGATGCCGAAGTACAACTCCATCTCGATCTCCGGCTACCACATCCAGGAGGCCGGGGCCACCGCCGACCTGGAGCTGGCCTACACCCTGGCCGACGGCGTCGAGTACATCCGCGCCGGCCGCGAGGCCGGCCTCGACATCGACGCGTTCGCGCCGCGCCTGTCGTTCTTCTGGGCGATCGGCATGAACTTCTTCATGGAGGTCGCCAAGCTCCGCGCCGCGCGGCTGCTGTGGGCGCGGCTCGTGAAGTCGTTCGGGCCGCGGAACCCCAAGTCGCTGTCGCTGCGGACGCACTCGCAGACGTCCGGCTGGTCCCTGACCGCGCAGGACCCGTTCAACAACGTCGCCCGCACCTGCATCGAGGCCATGGCCGCCACGCAGGGCCACACCCAGTCGCTGCACACCAACGCGCTGGACGAGGCCCTGGCCCTGCCGACCGACTTCTCCGCCCGCATCGCGCGCAACACGCAGCTCGTCCTGCAGCAGGAGTCGGGGACGACCCGGACCATCGACCCGTGGGGCGGCAGCGCCTACGTCGAGCGGCTCACCTACGATCTCGCCCGCCGCGCCTGGGGCCACATCACGGAGGTCGAGCGGGCCGGCGGCATGGCGAAGGCGATCGACGAGGGGCTGCCCAAGCTGCGCATCGAGGAGGCGGCGGCCCGCACGCAGGCCCGCATCGACTCGGGGCGGCAGCCGGTCATCGGGGTGAACAAGTACCGCCCGGACTCCGAGGAGGAGATCGAGGTCCTGAAGGTCGACAACGCCGCCGTCCGGGCCCGGCAGATCGAGAAGCTGCGCCGCCTGCGCGAGGAGCGCGACGAGGCCGCGACCCGGTCCGCGCTGGAGGCGCTGACCCGCGCCGCCGAGGCCGCCCAGAACGGCACCCGCGAGCCCGGCCTGGAGCAGAACCTGCTCGCGCTCGCCATCGGCGCCGCCCGCGCCAAGGCCACCGTCGGGGAGATCTCCGACGCGCTGGAGCGGGCGTTCGGGCGGCACGCGGCGCAGATCCGTACGATCTCCGGTGTGTACCGGGAGGAGGCGGGACAGGTGGCCGCCGTCGAGAGGGCGCGCGCCGCGACCGCCGCGTTCGAGGAGGCCGAGGGGCGCCGCCCACGCATCCTCGTCGCCAAGATGGGCCAGGACGGCCACGACCGCGGCCAGAAGGTGATCGCGACCGGGTTCGCCGACCTCGGCTTCGACGTCGACGTGGGCCCGCTGTTCCAGACCCCGGCGGAGGTCGCCCGGCAGGCCGTCGAGGCCGACGTGCACATCGTCGGCGTCAACTCCCTCGCCGCCGGCCACCTGACGCTGGTGCCCGCGCTGCGCGAGGAGCTCGCCGCGCTCGGCCGCGACGACATCATGATCGTCGTGGGCGGGGTCGTCCCGCCGCAGGACTTCGACGAGCTGCGCGCGGCCGGCGCCTCGGCGATCTTCCCGCCCGGCACCGTCCTCGCGGACGCCGCGATCGGCCTCCTGGACGAGCTGACCGCGCGGCTGGGGCACGCCGCCAAGTGAGGCCGGGGCTCGACGACTACGCCACCGGGGTGCGGGAGGGGTCGCGCGCGTGGATCGCCCGGGCGATCACGCTCGTCGAGTCGACCCGCCCCGACCACCGGGAGCTGGCGCAGAAGCTGCTGGTCGAGCTGACCCCGCACACCGGGAACGCCCGCCGCGTCGGGATCACCGGTGTGCCGGGCGTCGGCAAGTCGACCTTCATCGACGCGCTGGGCACCCGCCTGACCGGCGAGGGGCACAAGGTCGCGGTGCTCGCCGTCGACCCGTCCTCCACCCGGACGGGCGGCAGCATCCTCGGCGACAAGACCCGGATGCGGCGCCTCGCGGCCGACCCGAACGCGTTCATCCGCCCCTCGCCCACCGCGGGCACGCTCGGCGGCGTCGCCAAGGCCACCCGCGAGGCCATGGTGGTCATGGAGGCGGCCGGCTACGACATCGTCCTCGTCGAGACCGTCGGCGTCGGCCAGTCGGAGACCGCGGTCGCCGAGATGGTCGACTCCTTCCTGTTCCTCACCCTCGCCCGCACCGGCGACCAGCTCCAGGGCATCAAGAAGGGCGTCCTCGAACTCGCCGACGTCATCGCGGTCAACAAGGCCGACGGCGAGCACAAGATGGAGGCCAGGCGGGCGGCCCGCGAGCTGTCGGGGGCGCTGCGGCTGCTGCGCGGCGACGAGCGCGTCCGCGACACCCCCGTCCTCACCTGCAGCGCCCGCGAGGGCACCGGGCTGGACGAGGTCTGGGACAAGATCGTCGAGCATCAGGAGCGGATGCGCGAGTCCGGTGAGCTGGAGAAGCGGCGCCGCCGCCGGCAGGTCGGCTGGACGTGGGCGATGGTGCACGACCGGCTGCTCGGCGAGCTGCACGCCCACCCGGACGTCCGCGCGCTGGCGCCGTCGCTGGAGCGGCAGGTCGCGGACGGGACGCTCACCCCGGCGCTCGCCGCCGACCGCATCCTGGCCGCGTTCACCCGGGAGCGCTGAGCCCGGTTCCCGGCATGCCCGGTCGCGGCGGGCCGCCATCCGGTACAAAAGTCGGATGGACGTCATCGCGCTCGACGCTCCGACGGACGCGCAGATCCGCGCGTGGCACGAGGTGCTCGCCGCCGTCCACGCCGCCGACCCGGCCGGGGAGCCCGCCCCCGACCCGGACGGCGCGGCGCGCCGGCTGCTGTCCGCCGAGCCCGGCGCGCGGCAGCGCCACTGGGCGGTCGCGGACGGCGGCCGGATGGTCGCGGTCGCGTCCCTCCGGCTCGCCGGCGAGCCCGGCACCGCCCGCCCCGGCGAGGTCGACGTGCAGGTCCATCCGCGGCACCGCCGCCGCGGCCACGGCCGCCGCCTCCTCGCGGCCGCCGCCGAGGGGCTGCGCGCCGACGGGCGCACCAGCGTGATCGCGCAGGTCCTCGCGGGAACCCCCGCGGTGCCCTTCCTGGAGTCGCAGGGGTTCGAGTGCGTCCTCACCCTGCGCGGCATGCTCCTGCGCCTGGACGAGGTCCCGCCCGGACGCATCGAGCGCCTGCTGGCCGAGGCGCCCGCCGGGTACGAGCTCGTCCGCTGGCGGGGTACGGTCCCGGACGGGCACGCGGCGGCGCTGGCCCGCGCGAAGCACGCCATGGCCGACTTCGCCGAGTACGAGGGGGCCCCCTGGGACGCGCGCCGCGTCCGCGAGATGGCCGAGGTCGTCGCCAAGCGCGGCGACGACCTGTACACGGTGGCCGCGCTGCACGGCGGCGCGATCGCGGGCTTCACCGAGATCGTCGTCCCGCACGACTCGGCGGGCCGCGCCGCCCAGTACGACACGGCCGTCGTCCCCGAGCACCGCGGCCGCCGCATCGGCATCTGGGTGAAGGCCGCGATGCTCGCCTGGCTCACCGCCGAGCGCCCCGACGTCCGCGAAATAGAAACGGACAATTCCGGCGACAATGCCCACATGATCGCCGTCAACGAGGAACTGGGCTTCCGCACCGAACGCGAATCCCTCGAATACCAGGCTCCGGTGACCGCCCTCCCCTGAAGGTCTCTGGCGCGATCCGCTTCGCGGACGGCCCTGGCTGCTCGACGTCGGCGTTCGAGGGCGGCGCGGCGTTTTCCACAGATGCGAGATCCCGAGCGCTCCTGCCCGCCGTGGCCGAGGCTGGGATGCGGCGCCCGTCCGGGCGCGTCTCGACGGGGAGGCGGGGAAATGGGGGAGCGGTTCGTCCTGACGGTGCCCGAGACGGTCACCGCGCGTTTCCTGGTGGCGGCCAGGACACGGCTCGTCCCGGGTACGGACTGCCTGCGGGACGCGGTCGGCGCCCGGGGCGTGGGGCGCTTCGCGGCGACAATGCTGGAATCGTCCCAGCTGACGATAGAGCCGGTAACGGAGATCACCGCGGAACTGAAGGCCCAGTTGCACCGGCTCGGCGGATCCGAAGACCGCCTCCGGGACGTGCTCGGGGCGCCGCGCCACATCACGGTGACCGCGACCAGCGCACCTGCCGACCTGCCCCGCCATGCGCAGGCGGCCCGCCTCACCGCCCGCACCCTGGCCGCGGCCCTGCACGGCACGGCCGCCGACCTCGACACAGGCCAGATCCTCCCGCCCGACAAGGCCCCACCCACCGAACCGGAAGACTTCGCTCTGGGCCGTGACTGGGCACCGGTCTACATCACCCTGGAACCGGAAGACGCCACACGAACCAGAGCCGAGACGGCCGGCCTGCACCGCTTCGGCCTCCCCGAGGTGACGGCGAGGCACGTCCCCTACGCGAACATGCTCACCGCCGCGAACCTGGTCCGAGCCCTGGCCTGGCAGCTGTTCGCCGAGCAGACCGCCCACATCAGGAGAACCGCCACCACCGGACCGCGCGAAATCCGCACCGAAAGACCCGTCCACGAGAACGACGTCCTGCGCTTCTGGGGCGCCCCCGCAAGAGCATCGAGGCCCAGCACGCGCGTCCAACTGGCCTGGACGGACACCCCATGCCCAGGCTGCCCGGCGTCGATCGAGGCCAGGCCGGCAGACCCCGACCACGAAAAATGGTGGGCCGAGTGCGCCGCCGCGATGCCCGAACAAATCCGCACGCCGGACCCCTCCACCCCCTGACCACGGCCATACGCCCCACGGCCGGCCAGCCTGTTCTTCCAGCCGCTGCCGACGCGCCCCTCTGGTGGGTGACCAGCCCGCCCGGAGGAGCGCACATGGTCCCGCGACCTGTCTGAGGCGACGCCTCCGTTCCACGGGCTGCCCGGGCTGCCCGGTGGCCTTGGGAGCCACATCGGCCCGTACGCGTCCTCGAACTCCTCGCCGACTTCCTGGAGATCGGGATCACCGGCCGCCCGAGCCCGGTGGACGA